>NZ_RAWR01000104.1:0-34010 GCF_003986945.1 Corallococcus sp. AB018
GTGGGGGCACGGGGCGCGGAGGGGCCGCGCTAGGATGGCGGCCTTCACCCCACTGCTTCCCGTCCGGGAGGTCGTCCCCATGCGCCACCTGCTTCGCGCGGTCCTGACTGCGTCCGTCGTCATCGTCACCGGTTGTGCCAGCCACCAGCGCGACAACTACGTCCGCGACCGCGCGGCCACCGTCGCCTACGAGCAGCCGCTCGCGCAGCTGTGGCCGGAGGTGAAGGCCATCATGGACGAGCGCGGCTATTCGTGGCGCGAACTGCCCAACCAGTTCGTGCTGGAGACGGAGTGGCTGGACTCCGGCGGCGGCACGTTGGGGCCCACGTCCTCCACGCGCTACCTCATCGAAGGGGTCACCCTGGCGGATGGCCGGGCCGTGCTGCGCGCGCTGCGCTCCGACCGCGTGCAGCAGTCCGTGGGCGTCAGCTATGCCACCGACAAGGGCACCGGCAACCCGGCCACCGGCGGCCTGGCGGACCCCAACGGCGTGGGCCGAAGCACCAGCGGCCTTGCCCCGGAGCAGAAGGCCAGCTACCGCGACCTGGACCTGGAGCTGGAGTTCTTCCGCAAGCTCAACCCGAAGGGAGCCACGGCCCTGGAGGCCGAAGCGTCCGCGAAGTACCCGTAGGCCCTTCGCGGAACCGCTACGCCCCCCCGGCCTACTTCCAGGGCCGGGAGATGACGCAGGCGTTGATGCCGCCCACTCCCATGGAGAGCTTGCCCGAGCACCCCTCGGGCGCCGCCTCTCCCTGATTGAAGACGAAGCGGCCGTGCACCTTGGCGATCTGCTTGTTGAGCTCCGGGGCGGCCAGCGGCGTGGGGTACACCTTGCCGGCCTCCGCGCCCAGGTACTGCGCGGTGAGCTCCCAGCCGCCGCCCGCGGACATGCCGTGGCCGAAGGTGCCCTTGCGCGCGGTAATCAGCACGGACTCCGGCAGCACGTCGCGCAGGGTCTGCACCTCCAGGAAGTCGCCCGGGGTGGCGGTGGCGTGCAGGTCCCAGCTGCCCACGTCCTGCGGCTGACAGCCGGCGGCGCCCAGCGCCTCGCGGATGGCCAGCGTGGGGCCTTCCTTGGACGGGGTGATGATGTGGTCGGCGTCCGCGGTGACGCCCACGGCGACGGGCTCCAGGCCCAGCGCCTTGAAGCCCTTCTGGGTGAAGTGCTCGTAGTCGCCCACCACCCACACCACCGCGCCTCCGGCGATGTGCGTGCCGCGCAGCGCGGTGAGGGGCTTGGACACGGCGGCGTCCGCGGAGATGACGCGCGCGTTGTAGAAGCCGCCCACCACCAGCGGGTTGGGCGCCGCGTCCGTCATGCCCAGCACCACGGCCTTGGCTTCACCCAGGCGGATGGAGTTCATGGCCAGCTTCAGGCCGTAGCCGAAGGACGAGCACGCGGCCACCGGCGCGAACGTCATGCCGGTGATCTGCCCCAGCATGGACACCTGGGACGCGGGCGTGTTGTGGATGTTCCACAGCACGTTGGAGGACACGGCGTTCCACGGCGGCTCGGGCGCGCTCCACTTCTTCTGCAGGCGCCCGTTGCGCGTGCGCTTCTCCTTGATGACGGCCAGCTTGGCGGACTCCACGTCGCCCTCGTCGGGCACGCCAATGGCTTCAATCTCGCGCAGCTCCTCCAGGTACTCGCGCAGCTCCGGCGAGCGGCCGGCCCAGAAGTGCCACCAGTCGTCCTCCGCCTTGTCGCGCTCCACCTCTTCGATGGTGGAGGGCTCCGGAGGCAGGCCGGGCAGCGGCTCGCGCGTCTCACGCCACTGGCGAACGGCGCCGTTGCGCTCGGGGCTGGCCCAGAAGCGGTCCCACCGGCGCTGGGCGCGGTAGAGGTCCAGGGAGATGTTCTGGATGGTGGGCAGGTCGCCCAGGCCGGTGCCCACGTAGACGTGGGCCTTCGTGCCCAGCTCCTGGAGCTCCTTCTCGATGCCAGGGTTCTGCGACAGCGACTGGATGAAGGCGCCGATGGCGTACTGCGTGGGCTGCCCCATCTTCCGCTCCAACTGGGAGAAGCGGTTGGCGGGGAAGCGCGCGTCGATCCACGGCTTGTAGTCCGCCAGGTTGAACGTGGGCGTGCCGACGAGGAAGTTGTCCGGACCGAAGCCGTTGAAGGGGGTCAGCCAGGTCTCGGACGACTCGAGGTTCTTCGCGAAGGCCTCGATGTTGGGGGAACGCGGGGCGACCACGCCCCAGCCGAAGATTCCGACTCTGCGCACGGGTGTTTCCTCCGCCGCCCGGGGGAAGGCTACAGCGGCTGGATCTTGAGGTTGTCGAAGTGGACGCGCGTCTGCCAGCCGGAGAACCCGAAGTACTGGTTGCGGGGGCCGTAGAGCGGGGACGCGTCCTGGAGGGTCAGGAAGGGCTTGCCGTCCACTTCCCACGACAGGAGTCCGTCCCGCCGGGTGATTTTGAAGTGGTAGCGCTGGCCGGGCACCACCGCGGCGCCGTCGCGCACGGCGCGGTCGTTGGTGTGCTCGTGCTGGCGCGCGATGATGGACTGGGTGTTGCGCCAGCCGCCGAAGATGAAGACGTAGCCGGTGGCGGTGTACTGCAGGCGCGGGTCGCCCGCGTAGAAGGAGCGGCCGTCGCCCCACGCCTCGACCTTCATGTCGCCTTCCGGGCTGTCACCCCAGGCGTCGAACTCGATGACGGCGTTCTCCGGGAGGGGCTTCTTCAGCCACACCGGGCGGTTGCCCAGGGCCTGCACCACGAGCGCCCCGTCCTCGATCTTCGTGGCGGAGGGGTTGGTGACGTTCCACGCGTCGCCCAGGGTGTCGCGGTTGAAGTCGTCCTCGGAGGGGCCCGGGGGCAGGGTGGGCTCCTGCTTCGCCACCATGGTGGCGGGCATGGAGTCCGGCGTGCCGATGCGCAGGTTGTCGAAGAACAGCTGCGACTCCCAGCCGGACAGGCCCAGCCGGTCCTGCCCCTTGCCCTTCAGCGGGAACGGGTCGTCCAGCTCGCCCACGAGCTGGCCGTCAATGGCCCACTTGAGCACGTTGCCGCGCCGCTCGATGCGCCAGTGGTATGTGCGGCCGGACTGGATGGGGGCGCCCACGCGGGACTCCACGCGCACCCGGGTGTCCTTCTTGAAGACGCCGGTGGCGACGAGGTCCGCGCCCTGGCCGCCGCCCTTCTCCGCGACGCGCGCGGCCTTGCGCTGGAGCGCGTCCAGCGCGGGGGCGTTGATGTCCTTCCGGGCGATGACGGACAGGCTGTTGTTCCACCCGCCCTGCACCAGCACGTAGCCGGAGGCCGGGTCGCGGCCGTTGCCGAACAGCTCCACGCGGATGTCGCCGTCGGGGTACTCCGGGCGCACGTCGAACTCCACCGCCACGTCGTCCGGCAGCGCGGCCTGGAGCCACAGCGGGTTGTTCTTGGGCGCGGGGCCCAGCAGCTCCCCGTTCGTCACGCGCCAGTAGGCGCCGGTGGAGAAGAAGTCGCGCGCGACGACAGCGGGGTCGTTGAACGACTGCTGGTAGGGCACCGTCGCGGTGACGTCCGCCTGGCCCCGGATGAGCGCGTAGTGGATGAGCGGGAGCTGGATGAAGGCGACAGCGCTAGCGAGGATGGCCCACCCCTTGCGGCTCATGCCGGCGGGCTTGCGCCACCCCTCATGGGGCACGGCGGGCTGGGCGGCGTCCGGGGAAGACGGGACGGAGGCCGCCGGGGGCGACCCTTCCTGCTTCTGCGTGTCCTTGTCCTTGCGGCTGGCCTGGCCCATCGATGCTCGAGGAAGGGGAGGGGGAAAGCCGGCGGAATCTACGCCCCGGCCCCTCCGGCGTAAAGGATTGCCGGGACAGGGGCTACTTGACCCCCCAGCGCTTCTCGAGCGCCTGCTGCTCCGCCAGGCGCTGCTTCTGCTTCTGCCTCTCCGCCTTCTGTTGATCCGACTCCTCGGGCGAGGGGCGCACGGCGAGCTGGTAGACGCTGCCCGCCAGGGCGAAGAGGAGCGCGGCGATGATGACGCCCCAGGGGCGGCTGGCCACCGCCTCCACCACGCCGCCGAACTGGTGCAGCGCCGCGAGCGCGCCAATCACCAAAAGCCACGCGCCCACCACCGATGCGACGATGCCGCTCACCTGCCGGTGGAGGAAGGCGCCCACCAGACCGCCAATGATGAAGCCCGGCCCGAAGCCGAGCAGGAAGTCGCTGGGGCCGGCAATCTGGCCCGCCAGGAGCCCCAGCGGCACGCCCACGCCCACGAAGGTGACGGCGGGCGGGAAGAGGAATCCCAGCGCCATCAGCGCCGCGGCCACCAGGGTGGGCATGCGCGGATCCAGGTCGACCAGGTTCAGCCGCTGGGTGACGGCGCCCGTCCACACCAGTCCCAGCACCGCGCCCACCGGGCCCGCCACGGCGCGGAACAGCTTGCCGCCGCCCGCGAGCAGCAACACCAGCCCCACGAGCGCGACCACGACGCCCACCCACATGGGCAGGAGCCGGTAGATGCCCACCCAGCCGGAGGGGTTGAAGGTCTGGTACGACTTGAGCGCCTGGAGGAAACCTTCCATGGCGAGACATCCTAGCGACTGTGGCCGTCAGGAATAGCGGGTCAAGGCGAGCCCCAGCAGCACCGCCAGGATGACGGCGCCCAGGAGCGCGTAACCGTAGAGGGCGCGGGGCGTCTCCGTGGCGCGCAGCAGGTCTTCCGCGCGTTCGCGGTCTTCCGGAGAAGGGCTGCCCGCGAGGATGCGCTGTGCGTCCCGCCGGGCGCCGGCCACGTCACCCGCGTCCTTGCGGGCCCAGGCGGCGCGCACGTCTTCAGAGCCTGGGAGGGTGCCGGGAGCCTGGGGGCCGCCTCCGGGCTCCGGGGGCGTCTGTCCGCCTTTCGCCATGGGGCGCGTCTATACCAGGGAATGCAGGCACCCGCCGACGGTATAAGCAGGTCCCCATGCCTGTGCGGCCCCTCTCCCGTCGAAACCTCCTGCTCGCCACGTCCGCGCTCGTCCCGCTGCTGTCCCGGCGTGCGGCCGCCTTCGGTGAGAAGAGCCGCTTCATCCCCGCCGTGGCCCGGCACGGGGGCCGCTGGGACGGCCGGTTGTCGGGGCTGCGCCGCCTTGCGTGGGAGCTGCAGCGGCGCACGTCCGTGGAGGTGGTGCCGGACGCGCGCCCGTTCGCGCTGAGCAGCCCGGACCTCTTCGAGTACCCGTTCCTCTACTTCGGAGGGGACGGGGCCTTCCCGCCGCTCACCGACGCGGAGGTGTCCAACCTGCGCCGCTACCTGACGTACGGCGGCTTCGTGTTCGGGGACGCCAACGACGGCAGCGACGGGGACGGCTTCGACGCCAGCTTCCGCCGGGAGATGGCGCGCGTGCTGCCGCAGAGCCCGCTGAAGGAGGCGCCGAGCACGCACGTCGTCTTCAAGTCCTTCTTCCTGCTGGACGCAGCGCCGGGGCGCCTGCTGCACAAGCCGCTGCCGCTGGTGGCGAGCGTGGGCAAGCGCGCGGCGATCATCTACTCGCAGAACGACGTGGCGGGCGCGTGGAGCCGCAGCGAGTCCGGCGACTACGAGTTCGACGTGTCCCCCGGTGGCGAGCCGCAGCGCGAGCTGGCCATCCGCCTGGGCATCAACCTGTGCATGTACGCGCTCTGTCTGGACTACAAGGACGACGCGGTGCACCTGCCCCTCATCCTCAACAAGCGGCGCTGAAAGAGCGTTTCCTCGCGCGAACCCTCGAATGAACTCCCCGTCCTTCAACGCGTGGAAGCTCGTCAGCCTGTCGCCCCTGCCCGTCTGGGCGCTGGTGCTGCTGGGCGTGGGGTTGGTGCTGGGCATCGCGCTGGCGGCGTGGGGCGTGCGCCGCGAGCCGTCCCGGGGCCGCAAGCTGCTGTTGTGGGGCCTGCGCCTGGGCGCGGGCGTGGCGGCGTTCTTCTTCCTCCTGGAGCCCGGCATCCGTCACCTGCAGGTGGCGCGGATGAAGAACCGGGTGGCGGTGCTGGTGGACCGCTCGGCGTCCATGAACTTCCCGTCGGAGCCGGGCGGGCCCACGCGCAGCGCGCAGGTGGCGGCGTTCCTGGAGAAGGCGGCGCCCACGTTCGCGTCCTGGCAGGACCGCTTCACGGTGGAGGTGTACGGGGTGGACCCGGAGCTGGCGCCGGTGACGGCCGCGCAGCTGGCCCAGGAGCCCGCGCGGGCGGGCACGACGGACCTGCTCGCGGCGCTGCGGTCCGCGGCGTCCGGAGGGCAGGGGTCGCGCAAGCTGTCCGGTGTGCTGCTGTTCAGCGACGGCGCGGACAACACGGAATTGAAGGCCGGGGCGGTGGGCCGGGCGCGTGCGGCGCTCACGGACCTGGGCGTGCCGGTGTCCACGTTCCTGGTGGGCCAGGAGGCGCTGAAGGATTTGTCGGTGGAGGGGCTGAAGGTGGATGACTTCGCCTTCGTGCGCAACTCGCTGACGGTGGAGGTGGAGATCCACGGCCGCGGGTTCTCCGGGCAGGACATCCCCGTCGTCTTGAGCCAGGAGGGCAAGACGGTGGCGAGCAAGCTGGTGAAGATGACCACCGGCGACGACGTGAAGCCGGTGTCCTTCACCTTCACGCCGGACCAGACAGGGCGGTTCGTCTACACGGTGACGGTGCCCACGTTCCCGGATGAAGCGGTGAGCGACAACAACAGCCGCTCGTTCACGCTGAAGGTGATTCGCGACCGCGTGCGCGTGCTGCTGGTGGTGGGGCGGCCGTCGTGGGACGAGCGGTTCCTGCGCGGGCTGCTCAAGCAGGACGCGAACGTGGACCTGGTGTCGTTCTACATCCTGCGCACGCTGTCGGACGACACGGGCGTGTCGAACGAGCGGGAGCTGTCGCTCATCCCGTTCCCCATGGAGGAGATCTTCGACACGAAGCTGCACACGTTCGACGTCGTCATCTTCCAGAACTTCGGTTACTCGGACCCTTCGCTGTCCATCGCGGAGTACGAGCGCAACCTGGAGCGCTACATCCACGAGGGCGGCGCGTTCGTGATGATTGGCGGCGACAGCGTGCTGGGCGAAGGCCGCGCGTCGATGCCCACGCTGATGGAGGCGCTGCCGGTGGAGGCCGCGGGGCCCGCGAACGCGGAGCCGTTCAAGCCGCGCCTCACGCCGGAGGGCCTGCGGCATCCGGTGACGTCCATTGGCACGGGCGCGGCGAGCACGGAGGCCACGTGGGGCGAGCTGTTGCCCATTCCGGGCGCGAACCTGACGCGGGCGCGGCCGGGCGCGACGGTGCTGATGGACCACCCGTTCATGACGGTGGACGGGAAGAACGCGCCGCTCGTGTCGGTGTGGGACTACGGGCGGGGCCGGGCGATGGTGGTGGCGACGGACGCCACGTGGTCGTGGGCGTTCACGGCGCACCGGGATGGCTCACCGAACCGGGCGTATGACCGCTTCTGGGGCAATGCGCTGCGGTGGTTGGTGAGGGATCCGGACCTGACGACGCTGAAGGTGACGGCGGATCCGCCGTCGGTGGAGCCGGGGCGGCCGGTGGGCGTGGTGGTGCAGGCGCGGATGGCGGACTACCAGCCGGCGGACGGCGCGCAGGTGCGGGCGGAGCTGTTCTCCGTGGCGACGCAGAAGCCGGTGGCGGTGCAGACGGGCACGACGGGCGCGGACGGTGTGGTGCGGCTGGAGTTCGCGCCGCCGGCGCCGGGGCCGTACAAGCTGCTCGCGTCCGCGAAGAAGGGCGAGACGGACCTGGGCAAGGGCGAGGACGCGGTGGCGGTGCGCGCGGTGGGTCCGGAGCTGTCGGACGCGTCGGTGCGGCCGACGCTGATGGAGCAGATCGCCAGCGTCACGGAGGGCAAGGCGTACAAGCTGCCGCAGGACGGGATGCCGGACGTGCCGCTGTTGGATCCGCCGGTGGTGGAGGTGGGGCGCGCGAAGGACCAGCCGCTGTGGGACCGCTGGTACTACCTGGTGGCCCTCATCGCGCTCCTGGGCGCGGAGTGGTTCGCGCGGCGGCGGTTCGGGTACGTGTAGCCATGTCGGGCTTCGACTTCACGGTCCGTGACCGGTCCGGGCAGGTGAAGGTCCAGGCGGATGTCAGGGCGCAGCCGGGCACGACTCGCGAATGGGCCGAAGCGAGTTCTTCCTGCTGATCACGCTGGACAAGCTCTATGGCTGGGAGCCAGCCCTGGTGAAGGGGCGGGGCATGCCCACGTGGGTGCTCGATGCCACGAACATCCTGGCGCCCTACTACGAGCGCGTCGGAACCGGGCCCCAGGACATCCAGCCTCTGACGTTCGTCATGATGGTGTCGTGGAGGCTCGCTGAGCTGACCTCCGCCGAAGACAGCGCGCCTGCACTGGCCCGGACAGGGCTGCCTCGAGCCATGGCCCATGGCGAGGTGGCGCGGACCGAGGCCTGATGAACAGGCCTCGGCCGTGATGCGGTGACTACTCCGCCTTCTCCACCACGCCGCAGGCGATGCGGCCGCCGGCGTCGCCGGTCGGGTCGGTGTGGTAGTCGTCCAGCTTGGCGTGGACCATGACGGCGGAGCCGTCCTTGTCGAGCAGCGACTTCACCTTCAGGTCGGCGAGGAACACGTCGAACTGCACCTTGCCGTCCTGGGCGACGTAGAGGTTGGGCAGGTCACCGGCGTGCTGGCCCTTGGGCGACAGCGCGCCGTGCTGCTTCTTCGTCGGGTTGAAGTGGCCGCCCGCCGTCTTGAACTCCGGCGCCTCGCACTTGCCGGTCTCGTGGATGTGGAAGGCGTGCTCGCCCGCGGGCAGGTTCATCAGCGTGCCCCGCACCAGCACGCCCTTGGGCGCCTGCTCCATCGTCACTTCGCCCACGTCCTTGCCCTGGGCGTCCTTCAGCGTCGCCTTCACCGTCTCGCCCTTCTTGAGGGCAGGCTTCGCGCCCGCGTCCGCGGGGGCCGGCGTCCCGGCGTCCTGGGCCAGGGCGGGCGTGGAGAGGAGGGCGGCGGCAACCAGCAGGGAACGGATCATCATGTTTCGAAGACTCCAGGGATTGGGTTACCCAGCGGCGCTGGACACTACCCACCCGCCGCGTCCTTCGCAGGGGAATGTCCACCCCCGCATTCATCAGGTGATGGGGAGTCATCACTCCGGCAGCGGGCCGTCCAATGGCACCGGCACCACTCGGGACGCACCGAACGCGGGCGCCCACACGCGCTGCACCTGCGCCCCGTTCAGGAAGCGCATCACCGCGCGGAACGCCGCCTCCGGGCCACCCAGGCCTTCCGCCCAGGCGCTGCCCCGGGGCGACAGGTTCGGCACCAGCGGGCCCAGGGACTCGCGGGACCTGGCGCCCCGGGTGATGCCCAGGCCTTCGTCCCGGATCCGCTGAGGTACGTACAGCGGCGCGAACCGCGCGTGGCGGTGGTCGTGCACGCAGCCGGGCTCCTCCAGCAGCGCCGCGGACAGAGGCAACTCGCGCACGTTGAACAGGAGCTTCACCGCTTCCTCGTGCGGATCATACGGACCGCGCAGCCGGTGGTCCCCACGCGGAATCAGCCGCCGGTCCAGGTAGCAGAACGCCTTCGCTTCCGGAGGCAGCGCGCCCCGGTGCCTCGCGCCGCCGTAGCGGAAGAACGGGCGCACGTGGCTTGCGTCCACCTCCAGCTCGGGTCCCTGCTTCAGCGCGCGCAGCTTGGGCAACAGCGCGGGCTCCAGGCCGTGCTCCCGCGCGAAGTCCTCCAGCGTGTCCTGCGTCGCGGCGCAGAAGGCCCGGAGGCGCGCGAGCAGCCGCTCCCGGTCCGCGTCCACCAGCAGTTCGTCGAAGCGCGTCTTCACTCCGGGCAGGCTCACCGGGATGAGCGTGGTGAGCAGCTCGCCTCGCGCGCGCCAGTCCGCGTCCAGCGCGGCGGCCTCCTGTGCGATGGGGGAGAGCCGCCACTCGGGAGCCTCGGGCGTGAAGCACTGGCCCACGCCCTTGTGCTCGTAGTGGGGCGCGGAGGCGTCCGCGTTGGAGCGCGACGTCCAGACCGTGATGCACGTGCGCACCTGCGTGCCCGTGAAGATTCCCGGGCCCAGGTCCACCACCTCGCGCAGGTGGAGCGCTTGCAACAGCGCATGGCGCAGCGGCGCGTAGATGAACGACTCCAGCAGGCTCGCGGGCGTGATGAAGGCCAGCACTCCCGGCCGAGCCGTCAGCCGCTTCATGGCCACGAGGAGGAAGAACGCGAAGTCATCCCGGAGGCTCGTGCCCGGCGGC
The DNA here is from genome assembly GCF_003986945.1 of Corallococcus sp. AB018. Lineage (NCBI taxonomy): Bacteria > Pseudomonadati > Myxococcota > Myxococcia > Myxococcales > Myxococcaceae > Corallococcus > Corallococcus sp. AB018. Next base: position 10,170 of record NZ_RAWR01000104.1, read on the forward strand.
ATCTCCAGCGGCACCAGGGCTCGCAGCCGCGCGTAGCAGGCCGCGTCCTTCAGCACCGCGGACGTGCCGTTGTAGGGCGGGTTGCCGACCCATAGCTCCGCGTGTCCCTCCGGCGTCTCCGCGAGCAGCGGCTCCAGCCCGCCCCGGAGCGCGTCCCCAACGCGCACGTCCGCACCCGGCACGCGGGCCTGACACAGACGGGCGACGCCAGCATCCAGCTCCAGACCGCACAGCCTCGCGTCCGGACGGTGCCGCGCGGCGGCGGCGAGGAAGGCCCCCGCGCCACAGGCGGGATCCACCACGGTGAGCGGCCCGTCCCCCAGGCGTGACAGCGCGAGCGCGAGCGTGCGCTCCACGATGGGCGCGGGCGTATAGAACGCGCCCACCGCCTTGCGGTTGATGTCGGGGAACTGGTGGACCAGCAGTTCCTCGTCCAGCTCGGGCGTGTCGATGGCGCGGGCCATGCCGGGCCATCCTAGACAGATTCACCCGGTGGTCTGCGAGGGGGCCCAGTCCAATGCCGTGCCGCAGCGTTTGCAAAAGCGCGCATCCACGTCATGACCCTGTGCGCCACAACCCGGACACGCCTGTGTATTCAGGGGCTGACGCGTAGCGGCGGCGAGCTCCACCGACACGATGCCCGTGGGCACCGCGATGATGCCGTAGCCCATCACCATCAGGATGGAAGCGAGGAACTGCCCCGTCACCGTCTTGGGCGTGATGTCCCCGAAGCCCACCGTCGTCATCGTCACGATGGCCCAGTACATGGAGCGGGGGATGCTGTCGAAGCCGTTCGCCTCGCCCTCCACCATGTACATGACCGCGCCCATGATGACGTCGATGCTCAAGACCGTGCCCAGGAAGACGATGATCTTCGGGCGGCTCGCGCGCAGCGCCGTGAGCAGCACCTCCGCCTGACCCAGCAGGTGCCCCAGCTTGAGGATGCGGAAGACTCGCAGCAGGCGCAGCACGCGGATGACCAGCAGCGTCTGCGCGCCCGGGAACAGCACGCTCAGGAACGACGGCAACAGCGCCATCAGGTCCACGATGCCGAAGAAGCTTCGCGCGTAGTGCAGCGGCTGGCGCACCGCGATGAGCCGCAGCGCGTACTCCAGCGCGAACAGCACCGTGAAGATCCACTCGGCCAGGTGCAGCGCGTGGGCATGCTCCGCGCGCACCTGCGAGACGCTCTCCAGCATCACCGCCGCAACGCTGAACACGATGGCCCACAGCAGGGCCACGTCGAACGCCTTTCCCGCCGGGGTGTCCGCTTCGAAGATGACCGTGTGCAGGCGGGCGCGAAAGCCGCTCGGGGGGCTCTGTTCGGAGGGACGGTCCACAGGCCGCGCAGCTTAGGCGCAATCCCGCTGGGAACGTTCAACAGCGTTCCTGTCTCCTGGACCGGCGGCTGCATTGCCAGGGCTGGTTCCCGTCCCGACGTTCCAGTCCGCCCTGTCCATGGCGCGGAGCGGCTCTGGCGCATGTTGCAAATCCTCAACGCCATCCCCGTGCGGCTGCTCGCCCTGATGGTGATGGGCCTGCTCTTCATATGCCTGGAGCTCGGCTACCGGCTCAGTCACCGGAGGCCGGAGCTCGGCGACGTGTCGGCGCTCCAGGCGTCGGTGCTCGGGCTGGTGGCGCTCCTGCTGGCCTTCTCCTTCTCCATGGCCGCGGACCGGTACTCGCTGCGCCGCGCCCTCGTGGTGAAGGAGGCGAACGCCATCGGCACGCTCTACCTGCGCCTCGGCTTTCTTCCCGAGCCCTCGCGCGGCGAGACGCGCGCCTGGCTGCGCCGCTACACCGACCTTCGCCTGGAGGGGCACGAAGTCGCGAATGAGCCGGCCGTCTTCGCGAAGCTGTTCCAGGAGTCGGAGTCGCTCCAGTCGGAGCTCTGGGCGCGGCTGGAGGCGCTAGCGCCCCGAGTGGAGGCCCCCGTGCTCATCCTCGTCACCCAGGCGATGAACGACGTGTTCGACATCGCCGAGGAGCGCCTGGCGGCGGCCCACAACCTCATCCCGACCTCCATCTTCGTCCTGCTGCTCGTCGGGATGCTCGGCTCCGGCGTGCTCCTGGGATACCGGCCGGAGGCGCGCGTGCGCGGGTTCCTCTCCTGGTTCCTGTTCGTGGTCATCCTGACCGCCGTGATGTTCACCCTCCTGGACCTGGACCTCCCCACGCGAGGACGCATCCGTGTGGACCAGGAGCCGCTGCGGTCGCTCCAGGAGCAGCTGCGCACCCATCCCTGACCCGCGTCCAGGCAATCGGCGGAGGGGGTCGTCCGTTCACAGGGCATGCGGACCCTGAACGACACCTCGAAGCGCGTCTCCCTCTCCCTGTTCGGCCTGGGCCTGTCGCTCACGGCCCTCCCGGCGTTCGCAGGCGAGGCGCCTACGCCCCAGGAGGTCATGCGGGAGGCCCGGCGCAGCGTGCTCACGGACGGCATCGAGAAGGCGGAGGCCGTGCGCATCGGTGGCATCGACCAGTGGATTTCGGTGCGCGGGCGCCACAAGGACAACCCGCTCTTGCTCTTCCTTCACGGAGGGCCGGGCTTCACCGCGCTGCCCACCGCGTACTTCTACCAGGGCGAATGGGAGGAGTACTTCACCGTCGCGCACTGGGATCAGCGCGGCGCGGGGAAGACGTATGCCCTCAATCCCCCGGACAAGGTGAAGCCCACCATGACCGTGGACCGCATGGTGGCGGACGCGGAGGAGGTGGCCGCGTACCTGCGCAAGACGTACGGCAAGAAGCGCATCGTGCTCGTGGGCCACAGCTGGGGCACGGTGCTGGGCGTGAAGCTCGCGCGGATGCACCCGGACTGGTTCGACGCGTACGTGGGCATCGGACAGGGGGTGGACATGCCGAAGAACGAAGCCCTGGGCTACGCGGCCACGCTCGCCGCGGCGAAGGCGGACGGCAACAAGAAGGCCATCGAGGACCTGGAGTCCATCGCCCCGTTCCCGGACCCGAAGGACCCCGCGCGCACGCTGGCCAACCTGCACAAGGAGCGCCGCTGGCTCATGCACTATGAGACCCACGGCTGGCGCGCGCCGGACTGGCACGGCGCCGAGGTCTGGCGCTACAGCCCGGACGTCACCGGCAAGGACATGCAGGCGCGTGACGAGGGCCTGGATCTGAGCCTCGCGGCCTTCTGGGCGCCCATCACCCAGCTGAACCTCACGAAGGAGAACCGCTTCGCGCTGCCCGTCGTCTTCTTCCACGGCCGGCATGACCGCACCACGTCCGCGCAGCTGTTGGACTCCTGGTTCGCCACCGTCCAGGCGCCGTCGAAGAAGCTCGTCTGGTTCGAGGACTCCGCGCACATGGTGCACGAGGAGGAGCCCGGGAAGGTGCTCGTTCAACTCGTGCAGGACGTGCTCCCGCTCACGCGCGGGAAGTAGTCACGAAAAAGAAAGGCGGAACCCGAGCCCCTTTGGAAACTCCCGGGTTCCGCCCTGTCCTTCACGCCGAGGAAGAAACCGTGAAGGACCGCCGAGCAGCTTCAAATCTTTTGGGGTGCCTCCGGGATGCCCGGAGGCACCGTGCCCGCCACGCCCGTGGGCACCGTCACCGGGGGCGTCACCGCCGCGCCCACGTGCATGCGGTGCTCCACCTCCGCGAACCGCGCGGACGCCTCCGCCTCCGGTGCCAGCACCGACACCACCCATCCGACGATGAAGGACAGCGGGATGGTGACGATGCCCGGGTTCTTCAGCGGGAAGAGGGCGGACGCGTTGCCCAGCAGCTCCACCTGCACCGTGGGCGACAGGAAGATGAGCAGCACCGCGCTGATGGAACCGGTGAGCATGCTGGCCACCGCGCCCTTGGTGGTGAAGCCCCTCCACAGCATGGACAGGAGCAGCGCGGGGAAGTTCGCGCTCGCCGCGATGGCGAACGCCAGGCCCACCATGAAGGCCACGTTCTGGTTCTTGAAGACGACGCCCAGGATGATGGCCAGGATGCCCAGCGCGAGGCTGGCGATGCGCGCCACCATGAGCTGCTCCGCCTCCGGCGCGTGTCCCTTGCGCACCACGCTGGACCACAGGTCGTGGGACAGCGCCGCCGCGCCCGACAGCGTCAGGCCCGCGACCACCGCGAGGATGGTGGCGAAGGACACCGCGGAGATGAAGCCCAGGAAGCCCGTGCCGCCCACCACCTCCGCCAGCATGGGCGCCGCCATGTTGCCGCCCTTGTCCACGCTCACGATGGCCTGACGGCCCACCAGCACGGACGCGCCGAAGCCCAGGATGAACGTCACCAGGTAGAAGAAGCCGATGAGGCCCGTGGCGTAGAACACGCTGGTGCGCGCCGCCTTCGCGTTGGGCACCGTGTAGAAGCGCATCAGGATGTGCGGCAGGCCCGCAGTGCCGAACATCAGCGCCAGGCCCAGGGAGAGGGTCTCCAGCGGGTTGGACACCAGCTTGCCCGGCGCCAGCGCCTCCGGCCCGTAGCGGTTCACCGCCTCGCTGAAGAGCGCCGCGGGGCTGAAGCCGAACTTGTACAGCACCGAGATGGCCAGCGCCGTCGCGCCGCCCAGGAGCAGCACCGCCTTCACGATCTGCACCCACGTGGTGGCGATCATCCCGCCGAACAGCACGTAGAGGATCATCACCGCGCCCACGATGACGACGGCCGTCTCATAGGAGAGGCCGAACAGCAGGCGGATGAGGTTGCCCGCGCCCACCATCTGGGCAATCAGATAGAAGACGACGACGGTGAGCGTGCCCACCGCGGCGGACAGGCGCACCGGGGTCTGCTTCAGGCGGTAGGCCACCACGTCCGCGAAGGTGTACTTGCCCAGGTTGCGCAGGGGCTCCGCGATGAGGAAGGTCACCACGGGCCAGCCCACCAGCCAGCCCACGGAGTAGATGAGCCCGTCGAAGCCGGACGTGGCCACGAGCCCCGCGATGCCCAGGAAGCTGGCGGCGCTCATGAAGTCGCCCGCCAGCGCGAAGCCGTTCTGCCCGGCGCTGATGCCGCCACCGGCGGCGAAGAACTCCGACGTCGTCTTCGTCTTGCGCGCCGCCCAGTAGGTGATGGCCAGCGTGATGCTGACGAAGAGGAGGAAGAAGACGATGGCCGTGGTGTTGGGCTGGCCAATCTGCGTGCCCGCGGTCGTGGGATTCATGGGTGGCCTTTCAGCGGCGCAGTTCGTCGAGGGCGCTGTCGTACTTGCGGTTGGCCCAGCTCATGTAGACGCCCGTCAGAACCCAGGCGCAGAGGATGGTGAGCGCTCCCAGCACGATGCCGACGGACAGCCCCGGCATGAACTGGTGCCCCATCAGCGGCCGGTTGAAGGCCACCAGCAGGATGAAGCCCAGATAGACCACCAGCATCGCCACCGTCAGCGCGCCGGCCACGCGCCAGCGCCGCGCGGCGAGCGCCTTCAACGCCTCGTCCTTGGAATTGCCGTACATCGGTGTTCCTCCTTGCGAAGCGTGAAAGGGACCGCGAGGGGACTTCAGCGGCGCGAGGCCGGAGGCAGGCCCTTGGTGAGCAGCTCCTCCAGCACGGCGGGGTCCGCGAGCGTGCTCGCGTCGCCCAGGTTCTCCGTCTCGCCGCCGGCGATCTTGCGGAGCATGCGGCGCAGAATCTTCCCGGAGCGCGTCTTGGGCAGGCCCGACACCAGCACCACCCGGTCCGGCGTGGCGATGGGCCCAATCACGTGGCGCACCTGTTCGCGCAAGCTGCCCACCATCTTCTCGTCCGGCGTGCGCAGGAAGTCTGGCTTCACCGTGACGAAGGCGCACACGCCCGTGCCCTTCAACTCGTGCGGGAAGCCCACCACGGCGGCCTCGGCGACGGCCTCGTGGGCGACGAGCGCGCTCTCCACCTCCGCGGTGCCCAGGCGGTGGCCGGACACGTTGAGCACGTCGTCCACGCGGCCGGTGATCCAGTAGTAGCCGTCCTCGTCGCGGCGGCAGCCGTCGCCGGTGAAGTACAGCGGCAGGAAGCGCGCGTAGTACGTCTCCACGAAGCGCGAGTGGTGGCCGTACAGCGTGCGCGCCTGGCCCGGCCACGAACGCGCGAGGCACAGGTTGCCGTTGACGCCGTTGCCTTCCAGCTTCTTGCCCTCTTCATCCACCAGCACCGGCTCCACGCCGAAGAAGGGGAGGGTGGCGCTGCCGGGCTTGCAGGGCGTCGCGCCCGGCAGCGGCGCGATGAGGATGCCGCCCGTCTCCGTCTGCCACCAGGTGTCCACCACGGGGCAGCGGCCCTCGCCCACCACGTCGTGGAACCAGCGCCAGACCTCCGGGTTGATGGGCTCGCCCACGCTGCCCAACAGGCGCAGCGACTTGCGGGACGACTTCGTGACGAAGCTGTCGCCCTCCTTGATGAGCGAGCGCAGCGCGGTGGGCGCGGTGTAGAGCATGGTGGCCTTCAGGTCGTCCACCACCTGCCAGAGGCGGCTCGCGTCCGGCCACGTCGGGGTGGACTCGAAGAGGACCGTGGTGGTGCCCGTGCTGAGCGGGCCGTACACGAGATACGAGTGGCCCGTCACCCAGCCCACGTCCGCGGTGCAGAAGTGCACGTCGTCCGGCTGCGTGTCGAAGATGTAGCGGAACGTCGTGTTCGCGTAGACGAGATATCCGCCCGTCGTGTGCAGCACGCCCTTGGGCTTCCCGGTGGATCCGGACGTGTAGAGGATGAAGAGCGGATCCTCCGCGTCCATCCACTCCGCGGGGCAGACGCCGCGGTGCTTCTGCACCTCCACGTCCAGCCAGTGGTCGCGCCCCTCGCGCATGGGCACTTCCTTGGGCGTGCGGCGCGCGACGAGCACGGACGTCACCTGGGGCAGCCCATCCAGGGCCTCGTCGGTGATGGCCTTGGTGGCCACGCTCTTGGGGCCGCGCGGGCCCTCGTTGGCGGTGATGACGACCTTCGCGCCGGAGTCCAGCACGCGCTCGCGCAGCGAGTCCGCGGAGAAGCCCGCGAACACCACCGAGTGCACCGCGCCGATGCGCGCGCACGCCAGCAGCGAGTACACCAGCTCCGGAATCATGGGCAGGTAGACGATGACGCGGTCGCCCTTCCGCACGCCGTGCGCCTTGAGCACATTGGCCAGGCGGTTCACGTGGTGGGCGAGGTCGCGGAAGGTGATGGTCTCGTACTCGCCGGGCGTGTTCTTGGCCCAGAGGATGGCGGCCTTGTCCGGGCGCGCCTTCGCGTGGCGGTCCACACAGTTGACGGTGACGTTGAGCTTGCCGCCCACGAACCAGGCGAAGTCGGCGGCCTGTTCGTTCACCTCACGGATGGACTCCGGCGGGTGGAACCAGGTGAGCTGCCGGGCCTGTTCGCCCCAGAAGGCGTCCGGGGCGTCCAGGCTCTGACGGTAGAGGCGCTGGTACTCCTCCAGGCTCTGCACATGCGCGGTACGGCGGAAGGCTTCCTTGGGCTGGAAGAGCGAATCCGTGTCGGTGGCCATGGGTGGAGTCCTCAGTAGAAGAGCTGGAGCTGGGCGGTGCCGGTGATGCCCGTGGTCGTGTGGGCGATGTCTCCCACGCGTGACACGGCCACCTCCGTCTTCAGGTTGAAGGTGTGCTTCTGGAACCAGAGGTTGAGGCCGGGCTTGAACGTGAGCAGGTCCGTCGACGGCACGCGCCCGTTGAAGTACTCGCTGCTGAAGACGGGCTCGACGATGCCGATGCGGTAGCCCAGCTCCACGAAGAAGCCGGTGCCGCTGCGCACGTTGTCGAAGCCCTGCTGCCAGGAGAAGACGTTGCTCTGGAAGACGAACTCCTGGTTGTCGCCGATGGGGATGTCCAGGAACACGTCCGCCGCCATGGCCACCGCGGAGTGGATGCCGGAGGCGGTGGCGATGGCGTTGTACTGGTAGTCACCGCCCACGCCGAACGACAGCATGGGCTGGTCCGTGAAGTAGATGCCGCGCAGGAACTGGTCGTACTCTTGGCCCCAGACGTTGTAGCGCGCGGTGCCCACGACGCGCGGCAGGTCGTCCGCGTTGACCGTCTGGCCATTCTCCAGCTTCGCGCCCTCCACGCCGTTGAGGATGGCGGCGCGGTACGTCCAGGGGCCCGCGAAGCCGCGCACCTGCACGCCCATGTCGCGCCACACCTTGCCCACGCCTGGCGGGTAGCGGATGAGGTCGGAGTGGTAGTCCACCGTCTGGAGCGCGATGGCGCCCTGCAGCGCGTGGTGCGACAGCGGCGCGAGGATGAAGCCCGCCTCCACCCACGTCTTGTCCGCGAACTCGTACGCGACCGTGGCGTCCTGGATGTAGAAGGCGACGCTGTAGTCGCCGTTCTTGCCGAAGTTCGGCTGGTCCGTGTCGATGAAGAACGACAGCTTCTTCGTGATGGAGCCGAAGAGGAGCAGCCGCACGCGGCGCAGGAAGAAGTCCGTCCCCACGCCGCCCGTGGGCGCGCCGTCCTTGACGAGCTGCATCTGCGGGTGCAGCAGCACGTCCACGTTGAGGACCGCGTCCTCGGTGATTTGAATCTTGCCCGCCGCCGCCGGCAGCGCGGTCAGCAGGGCCGTGAGCACCAGAAACCGCGACAGGGGATGGGGGACGGGGCGCATGGGTCCCCATCCCCTGAGCAACCCCCGTTCCACCCGGTCGCGCTCCGGGTTTCAGGACCTTGGGGGTTGGCTCGCCGCGTCAGGATGTGGCGGAAGGTGACAGGGCGTTACCCCCCGTAACGATTCGTGCAGCGCGTCGTAACACCCGGGTAACGCCTCAGGCGCGGGTGCGCGGGATGCCCAGCCGCTGACGCTTCTCCCAGAGCGTCTTGCGGCTGATGCCCAGCCGGCGAGCGAGCTCCGTCTCGCCCATGCGCTCCTGGTGCTCCAGCACGAAGCGGCGGAAGTACTCCTCCATGGAGTCCGGCGAGCGCGGATCCTCGCTGGCCGGGACGAGCGGGAAGTCCGTCTCCTCCAGCGCGGGCGGGCTGCTGTCCGCTCCCGGCCCGCCCGGTGGCTCCAGCGCCAGCAGGTCGGCGGTGAGGAGCGGCCCATCCGCGAGGATGACCGCGCGCTCGATGGCGTTCTCCAACTCGCGCACGTTGCCCGGCCACGGATGCTGCGCGATGGCCGCCAACGCGTCCGGGGACAGGGACGCGGGCGGGCGCCCGATGCGTCGGCTGGCCCGCTCCAGCAGGTGTTTCGCCAGCGCGGGCACGTCCTCGCCGCGCTCGCGCAGGGGTGGCAGGCGGATTTCGACGACGCGCAGGCGGAAGTAGAGGTCCTGGCGGAACAGCCCCTCCTGCACACGGCGGGGCAGGTCGCGGTGCGTGGCCGCGAGGATGCGCACGTCCACCTTGCGCGAGCGAGTGGCGCCCACCCGTCGCACCTCGCCGTCCTGGAGCATGCGCAACAGGCGCGCCTGCGCGGGCGCGGGCAGCTCCCCAATCTCATCCAGGAAGAGCGTGCCGCCGTGCGCGGCCTCTACAAGTCCCGCGTGCGCGGCCTGCGCGCCGGTGAAGGCGCCCTTCTCGTGGCCGAACAGCTCGCTCTCCAGCAGGCCTTCGGGAATGGCGGCGCAGTTGACCGCGATGAGCGGCCCCTCCGCGCGTGGGCTCTGCGCGTGGACGGCGCGGGCCACCAACTCCTTGCCGGTGCCGGACTCGCCCAGCACCAGCACGGTGGCGGCGGAGGGGGCCACCTTGCGCACGCGCTCGAACACGTCGCGCATGGCGGGGGAGTTGCCCACCATGCCTCCGGGGGACCAGGTCTGCTCCACCTCGCGCTTGAGGGCGGCGTTCTGGCGGGTGAGTCGGCCCTCGCGCAGCACGCGCTCCACCTGGAGCAGCAGTTCGTCGTGGTCGAAGGGCTTCGCGATGTAGTCCACCGCGCCCAGCTTCATCGCGTCCACGGCGGACTTCACCGTGGCGAAGCTGGTCATGATGAGCACCGGCACGCCCGGACACAGCGCGATGATGTCCGTGCCCGGCGGCCCGGGCAGGCGCAGGTCGGAGATGACCAGGTCGAAGGCGTCCAGCGTGTGCTCGGCGGCGGCCTCCGGTACGGCGCCGGCTTCCGCCACGTCGTGGCCCGCGCGGGTGAGCAGCCTTCGCAGCTCCGTGCGGATGATGGGTTCGTCCTCGATGACCAGGATGCGGCTCAAGCGGAGGCCTCCTGCTTCAGTGCGTCCGCGCGGGGCAGGCTGAGCGTCACGCGGGTGCCGCCGTCCTGGCGGGCCTCGATGCGCAGCGTGCCGCCGTGCTCCCGCACGATGCCTTCCACCAGCGTGAGGCCCAGGCCGGTGCCTTCGCCGGGCTGCTTGGTGGTGAAGAACGGCTCGAAGATGCGTTGCGACAGCTCCGGGGCGACGCCGTGCCCCCGGTCCTCCACCTGGATGCGCACCTGGTCTCCCGAAGCTTCCGCCAACAGGTCCACGCGCGAGCCCGCGGGCGACGCGTCGATGGCGTTGGTCAAGAGGTTCACCAGCACCTGCTCCAGCCGCTGCGCGTCGCCGCGCACGTCCAGTCCGTCCGGGCTCTGGTGCGTGCACTCCACGTCGCGCGCCTTGCGCGACAGCCGGGCCAGCTGAGCGGCCTCCGCGAGCAGCGGGCCTACCGCCACGCGCGTGAAGGGCCGGGACTCGCCACCGACCGTGCCCGAGTGGCCGAAGCCCACCAGCGCCCGGACGATGGTGTCGATGCGGCGGCACTGCTGGAGGATGAGCCCCACGCGCTCGCGCACGGCCTCTGGATCCTCCAATTCGTATTTGAGGTTCTGGCTGATGCTGGCGATGGCGGTGAGCGGGTTGCCAATCTCATGCGCCACGCCCGCGGCCACCCGGCCCAGCGACGCGAGCCGGTCCTGGTGCGCGAGCCGCGCGTCCACCGCCTTGCGCTCCGTCCAGTCCTCCACCAGGAACGTGATGCCCGTCTCCCCACCGCTGGTGTCGTCCGAAGGCGCGAGCCGCGAGCGGTGCAGGCGCAGCGAGCGCTGCTTGCCTTTCACCATCACGCGCACCTCGTCGTCGCCGCAGGGCGCCCGAGCGAGCTCCGCGAACAAGGGGCCCCAGGGCTCCGGCAGGCGCGCGAGCGGCTGTCCGCGCGCGGAGTCCATGGGCACGCCCGACAGCGCCTCCAGCGCGGCGTTCCAGATGACGACCTCTCCGTCGGGGCCCATGGCGCAGACACCCAGGGGCAGGTCCTCCAGGATGCGGTAGAGGTAGCGGCGCACGACCTCCAGCTCGCGCAACGGGCCGCGCATGTCGCGTGCGTCACGCAGCCGCTCCTCCACGAAGCGCAGTTGATCCGCCAGGGCCGTGCGCGTGCCGGGGTCCAGCCGCAGCGCTTCGCCCACCGCGAGCCGCGCCAGCACCGGACCGATGAGGCCGGAGAGGTTGCGCTCCACGCCGTCGCGCAGGCGGCGCAGCTCCGCGGGCCGGCGCTCGTCGGGGGACAGCTGCAGCGCCTCGCGCGCGCGGTCCACCTCCGCCGCGGCCACCTGCGCGCCCAGCACGGGCTCCAGCTGCCGGCGGAACTCGTCAGGGGAGCTGGCCACCACGCTGCCCTCCGCGAGCCCCGGCGCCTCGCGCGCGCACACCCGCGCAGCCTCCTTCTCCTCCACGGACTGGCGCGTGACGAGCGACACCGCCACGAAGCACAGGGAGTTGAGGGCCAGCGAGGTGAAGGTGGCGAAGCCCCAGGGTTCGTCCGCGCTGAAGCCCAGGGTCACGGAGATCTGATTGGTCCACGCCACCAGTGACGGCGGCTCCCACAGCGGGGCCAGCAGCGTGAGGGCCCACGTCGCCCCGCCCGCCAGGAGCCCCGCGAGCAGCCCCGCGCGCGTGGCCTTGGGCCACATCAGGAGCCCCAGCACGCCCGGCGCGAACTGCGCGGTGGCCACGAAGGACACGAGTCCCAGGTCCACCAGCCCCGTCGCTCGCGCGTTCAGCAGCCGGTAGAAGCCGTACCCCGCCAGGATGACGGCGGCGATGAGCACGCGCCGGGCCCACAACAACCACCCGTAGAGGTCGTCACGTCCGCGCGTGGTGCTCAGCGGCAGCACCAGGTGCGTCAGGCACATGGGGGCGAGCGCGAGCGTGGTGACGATGACCATGGCGCTCGCCGCGGACACGCCGCCCAGGAAGGCGATGAGCGCCATCAGCGGGGCGCCCTTCGTGATGGGCACGGAGAGGACGTGGAAGTCCGCGGGCCAGGGCAGACCCAGCGCCTCCCCGGACCACAGCAGCACGGGCACCGCCACGTTGATGAGCAGCATCAAGAGCGGGTAGGCCCACGCGACGGTGGCCATGCCGTCGCGCTCGGGCGCTTCCGTGAAGGCCACGTGGTACTGCCGGGGCGTGAGGAACGCGGCGATGGTGGAGAGCACCAGCAGCGGCGCCCAGGACGCGTCGCGAGCGGGCCGCTGGAGGGCTTCCACCGCCTCAGGGTGGCGGGTGAGCCAGTCGTTGAGCCCTCCCACTCCGCCGAAGACGGACACCACGCACCAGCCCGCGACGATGAGCAGCGCCAGCAGCTTCACGCCCGACTCGAAGGCGATGGCCAGCATCAGGCCTTCATGCCGCTCGCGCGGGGCGGGGTGGCGGGCGCCGAAGAGGAGCGCGAAGACGATGAGCACGCCGCAGAAGCCGGGGCCCACCAGCGCGGGGGAAGCGGCGGGGCTCAAGAGGCGCGCGGACTCCACGACGGCGCGAATCTGGAGCGCCAGGTAGGGCATGCTGCCGGCCAGCGCGAACAACGTCACCGCCGTGCCCGTCACCTGGCCGGGGTAGCGGAAGGCGAGCAGGTCCGCGAGCGAGGTGAGCTGCAACTCGCGCGTCAGCCGCAGCAGCGGACGCCACAGCACGGGGGCGAGCAGGCACGCGAGCGTGAGGCCCAGGTAGATGCCCAGGTAGCGGAAGCCATGGCGGGCCGCGTAGCCCACGCTGCCGAAGTAGGACCAGGACGTGGCGTACACGCCCAGGGCCAGCGCGTACGTCAGCGGGTGCTGGGTGATGCGCTGGGAGATGCGGCCCTTCTCCGCCGCGTAGGCCACCAGGAACAGCACGCCCAGGTAGGCCATGGAGGCGATGACGAGCGGGCCCAGCCCCAGCGTCATGGGCGCAGGCTCCGGTGCGCCACCCACCCGCCCAGGGCGATGACGCCCAGCCACACGACGAAGGGAAGCGAAGCGGGAGCCCCTTCAGCCAGCCACAGCCGGCGCAGCGGCGAGCCGAACAGCAGCACCGCCACGGCGAACACCAACAGCGACGGCATGGCGGGAGGGTCCGCGGGGGGCCGCGACATGCCGGGGAGGATAGCAGCCCCGGAAGGCCGCGAGGGGGGCCGTGATAAGCCGGCAGGCCATGGCTCCCCCGGACGTGCCCCCGTTCTCCGAACTGCCCCAGTTCACGCTGGACCGTGCATCGCTGCGCCTGCTCCCCGAGTCCTTCTGCCGCCGCCTGGGCGTCGCGGTGATGGGCAAGGTGGACGCGGCCCACGACACGGAAGCCGTGACGGTGGCGATGCTGGACCCGGAGGATGAGTCCGTGCGCTGCCGCATCGCGGACTTCCTGCGCCGGCCGGTGCGCCCGGTGCGGCTCAACCGCTACGAAATCGATTCCGCATTGGAGGCGGGCTTCGGCGCGGGCGAACACGCGTCGGTGGACGTGGTGCTGAAGGCGGGCACGGAGCTGTCCCAGCGGCCCACGGCGGTGGAGTTGGTGAACCACGTGCTCGCGGTGGCGGTGACGCAGAACGCGTCCGACATCCACCTGGAGAGCTACACGGACGACGTGGACCTGCGCTATCGCGTCGACGGCATCCTCCACCAGACGTACACGGACATCTCCCCGGACTCGCTGCCGGAGGTGGTGAGCCGCATCAAGGTGATGGCGGGGCTGGACATCTCGGAGAAGCGGAGGCCCCAGGACGGCCGCCTGCGGGCGCTCTACGAAGGCGCGGCCGGGCGGAAGTTCGTGGACTTCCGCGTGAGCGTGGTGCCCTCACCCGCGGGCGAGGACGTGGTCATCCGCCTGCTCGACGCCACGGTGGGCCTGGTGCCGGTGGAGAAGTTGGGGATGACTCCGGAGTTGCAGGCCACGGTGCTGCGGCTGCTCGGCAACCCGGAGGGGCTGGTGCTGGTGACGGGCCCCACGGGCAGCGGGAAGACGACGACGTTGTACGCGGCGCTGGCGCGGCTCAACGATGGACGCAAGAAGATCATCACCGCGGAGGACCCGATTGAATACGTGGTCCCCAAGGTGAACCAGAAGCAGGTGTCGCCGCAGATGCCGCACCTGACGCTGTTGCGCGCGCTCCTGCGGCAGGACCCCAACGTGATGCTGGTGGGCGAGATTCGAGACCTGGAGACGGGCAGCACCGCGTTGATGGCGGCGTCCACGGGGCACGTGGTGCTGGGCACGCTGCACACGGCGGATGCCATTGGCGCGGTGAGCCGGCTGCGCGGGTTGAAGCTGGAGGACGGGGACATCGCGGAGGCGCTGCTCGCGGTGCTGGCGCAACGGCTGGTGCGGCGCATCTGTCCGGAGTGCGCCGCCCCCACCACGCCGACGGCGGATCAGCTGGCGCTGCTGGGGCCGCTCCTGGATGGCGTGCAGCCTCGGGCGGGGCAGGGCTGCGAGGCGTGCCGCCACACCGGCTTCAAGGGGCGCGTGGGCCTCTTCGAGCTGCTGGTGGTGGACCCGGAGCTGCAGCTGCTCATCGCCACCGGGGCGCCGGGCGTCCAGCTGCGCCGGCACGCCCGGGCGCGGGGCTTCCGCACGCTGGTGGAGGACGCGCTGGCGAAGGTGGCGGCCGGGGTCACCACGCTGCACGAGCTGACGCGCGTGGTGCCCTACCGCTACATCCTCACGGCTCGGGAGGAGCGCCAGGCTCCGGGGTGACGTCCGGGCCCGGAGGTAGCATCACGGTGAAGGTCGAGCCCTCGCCGAGGATGCTGCGCACCTGCACGACGCCGCCGTGGGCTTCGATGATCTGCTGGGTGATGAAGAGGCCCAGCCCCAGCCCGCCGTAGTTGCGCTCGGAGACGGCGCGCACGAAGCGCTCGAAGACGCGCGGCTGGTCCGAGAGCGGGATGCCGATGCCCTCATCCTTCACGCTCAGCACGGCCAGCCCGGCGTCCATGCGGACCCGGATGTGGACGGGCTTGCCCGCGCCGTACTTGAGCGCGTTGGTGAGCAGGTTGGTGATGACCTGATCCATCCGGGCCCGGTCCCAGTTCCCCTCGATGGGCGCGGCGGCCTCCAGCGTGACGGTGCAGCCGACCTGCGCGGACTGGGGCGCGTAGCGGGTCACCACCTCCCGCGCGAGCGAGGTCAGGTCCATGGGGGCCCGGTCCAACCGCAGCTGGCCCATGCTGATGCGAGACACGTCCAGCAGGTCCTCGATGAGGTCCGACAGCTTGCGCACCTGGCGGCGGGCCACCTCCAGGTCGCGGGCGATGCGCTCCACGGGCAGGGTGGCGGAAGGGTGGTTCTCCACGGTGCGCAGCAGGGCCGTGAGCTTGAGCTGGAGCGGGGTGAGCGGCGTCTTCAGCTCGTGCGAGGCGACGGAGAGGAACTCATCGCGGGCGCGCACGGCGTCGCGCAAGAGCTCCAGCTCGCGCCGCTCCTGGGTCTGCTTACGCTGGGTGATGTCGCGCGTCACCTTGGCGAAGCCCTGGAGCTTGCCGTTCGGGTCGCGCAGCGCGGTGATGACGACGCTGGCCCAGAAGAGGCTGCCGTCCTTGCGGACGCGCCATGCCTCCTCCTCGAAGTGGCCCTCGTGGGCGGCCACCTGGAGGGCGTGCCAGGGCTTGCCCCGGGCCACGTCCTCCGGGGGGAAGAAGCGGCTGAAGTGCTGGCCGATGATCTCCTCGGCCTTGTACTGCTTGAAGCGCTCGGCGCCCGCGTTCCAGGTGGAGACGCGGCCATCCGGGTCGAGCATGTAGATGGCGTAGTCCTGGATGTGCTCGACGAGCAGGCGGAAGCGCTCCTCGCTCTGCAGCAGGTGCTCCTGGGCGAGCTTGCGCTCGGTGAAGTCGCGGGTCACCTTGCCGTAGCCCACGAGCTGGCCTTGGGCGTCGCGCATCGCGGTGATGACGACGTTGGCCCAGAAGAGGCTGTGGTCCTTGCGGACGCGCCAGCCCTCCTCTTCGAAGCGGCCCTCGCGGTTGACGACCTCCAGGTCCTGCTGGGGCTTGCCCCGGGCGATGTCCTCGGGTGTGTAGAAGTGGCTGAAGTGCTGGCCGAGGATCTCCTCGGCCTGGTAGCCCTTGATGCGTTCGGCGCCGGTGTTCCAGCTCATGATGTTGCCCGCCAGGTCCAGCGTCAGGATGGCGTAGTCCTTCACGCTGTCGATGAACAGGCGCAGCTGCGCGCCCATGTCGCGAGACGCGTGAGGGGTCGCGTAGGCGATGTCGCCACCGCTGGCGGACGAGGGAGGCTGGCTGTCGTCCAGGGGACTTCGCATAGACGGTCCAGCGTAACGCACGGTGGGGGGCTTCGGTGAGGAACGACGGGGCGGATCCATCCACCACCCAACCCTGCTGGCAGACCGTGCTTCCGAGCGAAGCGGAAGCGCACACCCTGCGTGGAGAACCCGTCGTTTCCCGGGGGCCGCATTGGCCCCGGGTCCAATACGCGGGCCTGGGGCCGGCGTGATGCGCGGCCGGCCCGGCTAGGGCTTGAGGTGGTCGTAGCTCAGGAAGACGACGCCGCAGTCGAGCGTGCGCGTGCCTGTGAGCTTCATGCGGTGGGGCGCGAAGCCTGCTTCAACGAGGCGGATGCCCTGGCCGACGAGGACGGGGTTGACCTTGATGATGAACGCATCGATTTCGGAAAGCAGCTCGGCCGCAAGGGCGCCGCCGCCGCACAGCCAGATGCCCAGTCCGTCGCGGGCCTTCAGCTCGCGCACGGTGGCGAGCGGCGTGCGGGAGAGGTTGACGCCGGGGTCGGGGCTCTTGGTGAGGGTGCGGGAGAAGACGTGGTGTTCCAGGTGTGGGTACGCGTTGGTGACGCCCGCGTCCAGGCCGACCTGATAGGTGTTGCGGCCCTCCAGCACGGTGTCGAAGTGCTTGCCTGGGCCGGTGATGCCCTTGAAGGCGCGATAGGCGGCGGGGAGCGTCTCCGGGTACTCGGCGGCGATGGCGTCGAAGTACTCCTGCTCCGTGCTGAAGAAGTCGTACGCGCCGGTGGGCGAGGCGATGAAGCCATCGAGCGAGGTGGCGACGTAATAGGTCAGTTTCCGCATGGGCGTGCTTCCTCCTGAAGTCAGGGCTTAGCACCGGGCGGGCGGACGCACCTGTTAGAACGGCGGCGTCGGTTGCCTGCACGGCAATCACAGAGGAGGGCGTGCCATGCGGATCCTGTGGATGCTGGGAGGAGTGGTGCTGGGTTCGGTCCTGACGGTCATCGCCGGGGTCGCGCTGTGGTTGCACGACACGGGGCCCACGCGAGCGGGGATTGAAGTGCGCGTGGAGAACCGCACCGGCCAGGACGTGCGCGAGGTGCGTCTGGAGCACGACCACGGCCAGGTCCTCTACCGGGCCATGGGCAAGGGGGACACCGTGGCCCTGACCTATCCCGTCCGAGGTGAGTCGTCGTACAGCCTCGTCGCCGTGTTGGAGGACGGCCGGGAACTGCGAGGCGGCGCGGGCTACATCGAGCGTGGGGCTCGGACGCGGGAAGTGCTGGAGCCGGAGCGGGTGGTCTCGTCGGATCCGTGAGCCGTGGAGGGCACATGAAGCTCTGGGCAATGGCCGTGCTGCTGTGTCTGACGGCAGGCTGCGCGACGACGCGCGTGGTGAACCTCGACACGGGGCGGGGCAGGCCCATCGCCTATTCGCCGGTGGAAACGAAGCCGGTGCGCATTGACGAGGATGCGTTCAGGGACGCGGTCACGCAGCTCGTGCTTGAGCTGAAGCTGGATGTCGCGGTCCGGGAGGACGGCCGACGCTCCCTGCTCGCGTCGGCGGGAGGCATCGTCGCGGGCGCTCAAGGTCGGCACGTGCTCCGCTTGAGCGATGACTTTCCCCTGGACCCGATGGAGCGGAGGAGCATGGCGCTCTCCTTCGCGCTCGATACGGTTTGGGAAGGGGTGGCGGACGCGGTGGAGGACCTGATGAATCCCGCCGCGCTGCGGACCATGGTCACGGCGATGATTGGCACCGCGATGGTGATGCTGGTCGCACCGGAGCCTGTCACCAAGCTGGTCGCGGTGGTTCTGACGGCTTCGCTCATCGCGTATCTGGGCACGGGGCCTGTGTGGAACATGGGGCAGGCCTTCTTGCGGCTCATGGACGAGTCGCGGGACGCCCGGGACGAGGCTGCTCTGAAGGAGGCGGGGCATCGCTTCGGGCGCGTGCTTGGGGACAACGGGGCCCGGGTGTTGGTCATCGTCGCGATGACGGCGCTCGGTGGCAGGAACGCGATGGCCGCGCAGGCGCCTCGGATGCCGGGCTTCCCTCAGGCAGCGCTGAGGGCGGAGGTGGAGGGTGGGTTCCTGCTATCTCGCGCACTGGCCGGTGAGGTGCGGTCCATCTCTGTGTCGTCGGCGGGAGTGCTCAACGTCACATTGGCGCCCACCGCCGTGGCTGCCGTGGCCATGGGGCCCGGTGGCGGAGGGATTCAGGGGGACCCGGAGGGAGATGTTCATCACATCTGCACGGATAAGAACGAGGTGTCGGAGCAGTCAGGTGGCCCCTGGACACCCGTCTTCGAAGACCTCTTCCAGACCGCTGGAATGAAACTCTCCGACGCCGCGAATCAGGTGCGCATCCAGGGGCATCGGGGACCGCATCCCCGCGAGTACCACGCAGAGGTTCTGCGCCGGCTCCGGCGTGCAATGCAGGGATGCCAGGACGCCGGGCAGTGCCGTGCCGCATTGGTTGACGAATTGGCGAAGATCGCGAAAGAGCTCGTGACTGCTGGGACCAAGCTGCGGAAGCTCATCACGAAGAATCCCCAGGGGTGAGTCATCATGCCGCGACACTTCTTCGAGCTCGACTTCGACATTGATGCCCCGGGCCGCTGGTATCTGCGGGAGCCCACTGACCTGGATGGGAAACCGGTTCCAGACATCTGGGCGTTCGTGTCCGGGAAGACCGTCACGGACCCCGGACCGCTTCGTGTGCCACTGTCTCGGCCCGGGCGGTCGTTGGACTTCGACAAGACGACGGTGGCTGGGACGCCCATTGTCAGTGGGCGCATCGCATCCGTGTTCCGCGAGTTGGCCCCGAATGACGTGCAGCTCTTCCCGGTGGAAGTCCAGGGCCGGACCGAGCCCTTCTACCTGCTCAATGTGATGCGCGTGATCCGCTGCATCGACGATGCCGCCTGTGAAGAGGCTCGGCTCTGGACGCCCGAGGATGGACGTCC
This sequence comes from Corallococcus sp. AB018, assembly GCF_003986945.1. Taxonomy (NCBI): domain Bacteria; kingdom Pseudomonadati; phylum Myxococcota; class Myxococcia; order Myxococcales; family Myxococcaceae; genus Corallococcus; species Corallococcus sp. AB018. Next base: position 29,464 of record NZ_RAWR01000104.1, read on the forward strand.
CGACAAGGTAGGGGAGTACCATGTCGTTTCCGGCTTGCGCATTGACACCTCGAAGGTGGGCAATGCCGCCGTCTTCCGACCCTGGGGCTATCTGTTGCCCATCATCCTGGATGGACAACTCAAGGACGCCCTGGAGCAGACCGGCATCGTGGGCGGACAGTTCGTCGAAGTGTAGAACCAGGTGGTCTTGTCGGATCCGTGAGGTGCAGACGCAATGGAGCGACGGTTCTTCGACCTGGATGTTGATGTGTACGTACCGGGGCGGTGGTACTTCAAGACACCGACTCACCTCGACGGTCAGCCACTGGATAACCCTTGGGTATTCACGCGCGGGACTTCCATTCCCGACCCAGGCCCACTGCGTATTCCGCTATCCCGTCCTGGGAAGCCCCTGGACTTCACGTCCGCGGGCGTAGGGGTCACGCCCGTTCTCAGTACTCGGACCGCAGAAGTTTTTCGCGCGCTGGCCCCCAACGACGTGCAGCTTTTCCCCGTGCAGGTCGAGGGCCAAACCGAGCCCTATTTCCTCTTGGTCGCAACGCGTACGGTCCGCTGCGTTGATGAAGTGGCGAGTGAAGAGGTCCAACTCTGGAAGCCAGAGAACGGGCAACCCGAGAAGGTGGGCCAGTATCTGGCCATCGCTGGGTTACGTATCGACAAGACAAGAGTCGCTGACGAACGGGTGTTTCGTCTGTGGGGATGGCGGCCCGCGCTCATCGTCGATGGAGAACTCAAGTCCGCTCTGGAACAGACCGGCATCGTGGGAGGACAGTTCGTCGAAGTGTAGAACCCTTGCCCATGGAACTTCGTCCCGCCGTCCTCCTGGGCCTGCTGTGCCTCCTGCCAATCACAAGCACCGCCCGCCCGCGGTCCAGTGACCTGGGCATTCCCTTTGGCGGACATCCCGGTGCGCTCAATGCCATCACCGACGTGAAGGGCGTTGAAGTGGGCCACGTCACGCTGAACACCGGCGCACAGGTCCGGACTGGCGTCACCGCCGTGCTGCCCCGGGGCCGCGAGGCCGTGGCCCAACCCGTCTTCGCCGCGACCTATGACCTCAACGGCAGCGGTGAGATGACCGGCACCCATTGGGTGAAGGAGTCCGGCCTGCTCTCCGGCCCCGTGATGATCAGCGACACCCACGCCGTGGGCGCCGTGCACGAGGGCGTCATCGCCTGGGCCCAGAAGCGCGACCTCACCTGGGAGCTGGGCCTGCCCGTGGTCGCGGAGACCTGGGACGGCTTCCTGCACGACATCGATGGCTTTCACGTCCGGCCCCTGCACGCCATGCAAGCGCTTGACGCCGCGCGCCCGGGGCCTGTCGAGGAGGGCTCCGTGGGCGGCGGCACGGGCATGATCTGCCATGGCTTCAAGGGCGGTATCGGCACGGCCTCCCGCAAGCTCCCGGCAGAGCAGGGCGGCTACACCCTCGGCGTGCTCGTGCAGTGCAACTACGGCAGCCGTCGCCTCTTCTCCGTCGCGGGCGCTCCCGTGGGCGAAGAGATTCCCGACCTGCGCTCCTGCTACTTCGGAGACACTCCTCCCAAAGGCCCCTACCGCGCCAACCTGCCGCCTTGCTCGAAGCGAGCCAGCGCCGGCCCGCCGCCTCCGGAAGGCATGGGCTCCATCATCATCGTGGTGGCCACCGACGCGCCGCTCCTTCCGCACCAGCTCGACCGCGTGGCCCGGCGCGTGCCTCTCGCGATTGGGAAGATGGGCGGCCTGGGGGAGAACTTCTCCGGCGACATCTTCCTCGCGTTCTCCACCCAGCCCGTGAGCGCCACGGAGGTCGCTCCGGTCTCCATGCTCGACAACGAGCGGATGTCCCCCCTCTTCGAAGCCACCGTGCAGGCCACCCAGGAGGCCATCCTCAACTCGATGCTCGCCTCCGACACGATGACCGGATTCCAGAACGTCCGCGTCCACGGCCTGCCCTCGGACCGGCTCGTGAAGTCCCTGCGGAAGTACGGACGCCTGCCGCCAGCCCCGAAGCCCACGAAGTGACAGCGGATCCGCCCGGCCTTCCCGCGCTCCATCCGCTGCGCCATGCTGCGCCGCCTGACGCCAGCAAGGGGATGCGGGATGGAGACGGACGACTACGGAGCGCCGAAGGATGAGCAGGAACTGGCCGCCATCGCGGACATCACCGCGCAGGCGTTCGCCATGCCGCTCGCGGACTCCGACACCGTGGTGCGCAAGAACTTCTCCGAGTCCTCGCTGCGCATCCTGCGCGTGAACGGCGAAGTGGCCGCCACGCTCACCCTCATCCGCATGGGCCAGTTCCTGGGTGGCCGCTCGGTGCCCCTCATCGGCGTGGGCGGCGTGGGCGTCGCTCCCGCGCACCGGGGCGCCGGCGCCGCCACGCGCCTCTTCCATCACTTCCTGCGCGAGATGCGTGACGAAGGCGCTCCCCTCTCCGTCCTCTACCCCGCGACCCAACCGCTCTACCGGCGCGTGGGCTACGAGGTCTCCGGCGCGCGCTACGAAATCCACGTCGAAGCGGCCTCGCTGGAGCTGGGGGAGCGCTCGCTGTCCCTGCGCCCCATGCGCCCGTCCGACGCCGCGGCGGTGGAGGCGTGCTACCGGCGCTTCGCCTCCCAGCACCACGGCTGGTTGGACCGGGGCGACTACATCTGGCGGCGCGTGCGCACGCCCCGCAACGACACCGCCTACGGCTACGTCGTGGAGGGCACGTCCGGCGTGGAGGGCTACGTGTACCTCGTGCGGGGCCTCTCGCCACAAGGCGCCGTGCCCACGCAGGTCCTCAAGCTCACGGACTTCACCGCCACCACGCCCGCCGCCGCGCGACGGCTCCTGCGCTTCCTGGGCGACCACCGCTCGCTGGCGCGGGACGTGATGTGGTTCGGCGGCGCGGACGAGCCGCTCCTCGCGCTGCTGCGCGAACAGACCTACCAGGTGAAGCTCTCCATGCACTGGATGACGCGCCTGCTGGATGTTCCCCGCGCCCTGGAGGCACGCGGCTTCGCTCCCGGCCTGTCTGGCGCGCTCCATCTGGACGTGGAGGACGACCTCCTCCCGGAGAACACGGGGCGCTTCGTGCTGGAGGTGGAGGGAGGCACCGCCCGCGTCCGGTCCGGCGGCGAGGGCCGCCTCAAGCTGCACGTGCGCGCCCTGGCGCCGCTCTACACCGGCTTCCTCTCGCCCCGAGCGCTCCAACTCGCCGGCATGCTGACCGGGGACGACGCGTCGCTCGACACCGCCAGCGCCCTGTTCGCGGGCCCCGCCCCCTCGCTGCGCGACATGTTCTGACGGACAGGCGCGGGCTACCCGGCCCGCGCGGGGAGTGGTAGGAGCGGCGTCTTCGGTCGGAGGAGGCTTCACACGTGCGCGCGTTCGTCACCGGTGGCTCGGGGTTCGTCGGGAAGCACCTGCTCGCGGCGCTCGCGAAGCGCGGCGAACCGGCGCGTGCGCTGGCCCGTTCGCCAGAGGCCGCGCAGGACATCCAGGCCGCGGGCGGCGAGCCGTGGGAGGGCGACCTCACCGACCCGGAGCGCCTGCGCCTGGGCATGGAGGGCTGCGACACCGTCTTCCACGCCGCCGCGCACGTGAAGATGTCCGGCCCTCGCGCGGCCTTCTATGAAACCAACGTGCGCGGCACGGAGGCCGTGCTGGAGGCGGCGCGCGCGGCCGGCGTGAAGCGCTTCGTGCACGTGAGCACGGAGGCCGTGCTCGTGGACGGCGGCCCCATGGTGAACCTCCACGAAACGCACCCGCTGCCCGAGCGCCCCGTGGGCCCGTACCCGTCCACCAAGGGCCAGGCTGAACGGCTCGTGCTCCAGGTCAACTCGCCGGAGTTCACCACCGTCGCCGTGCGGCCCCGCATGGTCTGGGGACCAGGGGACACCACCGTGCTGCCCGCGCTGGTCGCCGCGGTGAAGTCCGGGCGCTTCCGCTGGATTGGCGGCGGGCACTACCTGACGTCCACCTGCCACGTGGCCAACGTGGTGGAGGGCATGTTGCTGGCCGCGGAGAAGGGGCAGGGCGGTCAGGCGTACTTCCTCACCGACGGCCCGCCCGTGGAGTTCCGCGCCTTCGTCACCGCGCTCCTGAAGACGCAGGGCGTGGAGCCTGGCTACAAGGCCATGCCCACCGCGCTGGCCGCGACGGTGGCCGTGGTCAGCGACTTCGTCTGGGACATCCTGGGCCTCAAGAGCACTCCGCCCCTGTCCCGCACGGAGCTGCTGCTCGTGGGCCAGGAGGTGACCGTGAGCGACGAGAAGGCCCGGCTGGAGCTGGGCTACACGGGCAGCGTGTCGCGGGACGAGGGATTGCGCTCCCTGGCCACGAAGGTGGAGTAACCTCCGCGTCCATGCGCAGGTTCGAATTCGTCGACGGCAACAGCTCCAAGTTCTGGATGCCCGAGGTCCAGGGCGCCAACTTCATCGTCACCTACGGCCGCATCGGCACCGCGGGGCAGCGCAAGGAGAAGGCCTTCCCGGACGAGGAAGCCGCCCTGCGCGAGTACAACAAGAAGGTCGCGGAGAAGGTCCGCGAGGGCTACGCCGAGGTGTCCACCGGCGAGGCCC
>NZ_RAWR01000105.1:0-33966 GCF_003986945.1 Corallococcus sp. AB018
GCCAGCACATCCTCGACCTCCGCGCTCTGGTGCTCTCGGACCGTTGGGACGCCGCCATGACTCTCATTCTCGCGCCACGGCGCGCTCGGGTGCGGCGCGCCGCGTGATCAGGATGGGAGCCACACCCCCCTTGGTCACGAGCAGGCCCCCAATCCTCATTTGGATGGAGCCGCCCTGTAAACCATGGTGGCGGATGAATACGCTGTTGAGCAGGCTGTATGTGAAATCCTGCTCGGTGATGCGTTCTGGCTGATCGATCAAGAGGGCACGTGCTTGCCGGGCCTCTTCATCCTTGCGCATTGCTTCGAGGATCTCCGGAAGAGAGTTGGCATACGCCCGAAGTTTCACAGGGTCACCCGGGCTCGCCCGCTTCTTGCGCAGCTCGAAGAGTCCCGCCTCATACATTCGGATGAGCAGGATCGCACCTGCAGGGGTCACCCGGTTGCGCTCGCGGCTTTTGAAGCACTCCTCCAGGTCCGAGGGTGTGATGATCAAACCCGGGCTGGGTTCCCGTCGTCGGGGATCCGGTGGTTTGGGGAGAGGAGTTCCATCCTCTCGGACATAGGACTGCGCCCATGGTTCGTTCCGTCTATAGGCGTTGTAGTGCTCGTTGGAGAAGTCGTTGTCGAAATCGTCAAGGGTCTGCTTTGCCAGGCGCGGCTTTACATCCGGCAGCAGCGCGAGCGCCTCCAATAGGAGCATGAGCCGCTCATCAAGGATTCTGGGTGAAGGCGATGTTGGAGGGGGTGGTGACATTTGGGCGCCCAAAGATCCAGAGGAAGGCATGGCACGAAGTCGATCTCTCGTTCCTACGCCTTGGGTATGCCATGGAGGTCTGACACGCGGATTAGGAGTGCAGAGCGTGGGCTGGCACTTTCGTGTGATCAAGGCACTGACCGTCCGCCTATTTCCGGAAAACGCTCGTAGGCCCACAGAAGTGCTGCCAGGTGCGCGCGGTTTCCCAGGTCGAGCGGAGCATCCGTGAGCCGGACCACCCACCCGCCAGTAGCCGTGCGCCGGGCACGTGACAGCAACTCGGCGTCACGCGAAGGGTCCGGGAACCCGATGGCCATCGCGGCTGAGGCAGACCAGTAGTTCAGCCAACCCAGGTGGCGTGGAATCTCTGGAGCGGAAATCGCTTCTGGGAGCTTGAGGGCGGGCAGGCCGAGAGGTGGCCTTTCAGGTCCATGTCGCTTCGGGCCTGTCTGATCCGCGATGACCTGCATCACGGATGACGGCGCCAGGAGCCCCCAATATGCTCGGACACCCTCCGCGACGTGCTCCAGCACATCCGCTGCCGCCGCGATGCTGGCGGCGTCCTGAGGCAGCTTCGCATGGACCTGGAGTTGAGGTTGTCTGCCCGGACTCGAACTGGCGGATCTGCGCAGTCCGGAAATCGTCACCGGGTAGTCCTCGTCTCCGTTGCAGATGAGCGGAAACTCTCCTCGTGCCGCTGAGGCCGCGAGCCACGCGTCTCGCTGAGATAGCGCGACGGGCTTTCCTTCCTTGGATATCTCCCACGCCAGACGCATGCCGGGCATTGCCCGTTCCATGCCTTCAACGACAGCGAGCGTACGGCCGTCGTCCATCGTTAGAGCCGGCGCATGGACATTCAGGATGAGGCGGTCGCGCGTCGTCATCGTCCGCACCCCGTGACGACGATATCCAACTCGTCGGCAATCTCCTTCAGCGCGGCTTTATGCGCCTCGCTGCTCACGCCCACCACGAAGGCGTAGCCACATGCCCCCGCGATGTCTCGCTCCTCCAGCAGCTCGGCCACCTGGTCCCTGACCACCTGCGCTTGAAGGAAGTCGCTGTACGTGTCGAACTGGTCGGTCTTGATTTCCCACAGCACGCGCACACCGAATTGCAACGCATCGAAGTGCTTGCCGTTCACGAGCACGGCATGGCCGGGGTAGCGATTCGGTGGAATCCTGTCGGCACACCGGTTGTGCGCGTCGTCTCCTCCCCGGTGCTTGACCGGAATGGGCTCGCACCTGGGATGGCGCGTCCGGTCCAAGGCGTCGGGAGGTATCGGGGGCTGCCAGTCCTTCCCGACAGGGTCGGGTTCAAGCTTGGGCTTCCGTTTCGCCACGGTCTCCCGGGGAACGGCCTGCGTTCCTCGCATGGCCCCAGCTTCCTCGGGATAGAGCTGGCGGAACTCGTACGCGTCCAGTCCCTCTTTGATGGCGACCCCCACCACGACAACCCCTGTGATGATGACTGCGCCCATGACGATTTCAGGAGCGACAAGGACACAAACTCCAAGGCCCAGGGTTGCAGCTCCAGCGGAGGCGACCGTGCAACGTCCCGTCGGATCGTGAAACCGGATCCGGTGATGGTCCAGCGCTCCGAAGCAGCGCTCCACCACCACGGACCAAGGCGAAGAAGCCTCCTGGACGACGCATCGTCCCTCATCACTCCAGGGCAGTTTTGACGCCCTATGGAGGTTGGCGACTCTCAAGGAAGAGGTCGTGCGGGCCTTCAGGGGCGTTGAGGGAGCGCACGCCGAGGCTAGGAGCAAAAGCAGGATGCAGGCAGGGAGGCGCATGGCCACGCCCGTTCAACCGGCCAACCACTCGTGGGTCAACAGCGAAGGACCTGGATCGGGCCCGCCCTACGCCGGACCCAGGGTCCTTCAGCCAAACCCTCTTCCTTGCCCCCTGCCCCCTTTTCCTACATGATCGCCAAGTCCACCCGGCGCAGGGCTGTTCGGTCGGCGCAGGTGATCCTTGATTGACTTGTCCAAGAATTAGGGTTACGGACGCCCCCTTTCCACTGTACGGGTCGCGCCGGAAGTTCCCAGGTGCCGCCTTCAGCTCTCAGGAGTCGTTGTGTCCAAGCGCACGTACCAGCCGTCGAAGATCCGGCGCAACCGCGCCCACGGGTTCCGTAAGCGGAATGCCACCAAGGGCGGCCGGGATGTCCTCAAGCGCCGCCGCGCCAAGGGCCGTAAGCGCCTGGTGGTGTCGTCGTTCAAGAAGTAACTGGACGCACGGACGATGGCCGAGGGAGCGGCGCCGCGGGTGCCTCAGGCAACCGACGAGCGCTTCCCCAAGGCCTTTCGCCTGCTCCAGCGGCGTGAGTTTCTTGAAGTCCAGGAGGGCGGTCAGAAGCTTCCGTCCGACTGCCTCCTGGCCCTCGTTCAACGCAATTCCCGGGCGCACTCCCGCGTAGGCCTCACCGTTTCCAGCAAGGTGGGCAACGCGGTGGTGCGCGCACGCCTGCGCAGAGTGCTCCGCGAGCTGTTCCGCAAGCACCGCGGGCAATGGCCCCCCGGTCTCGACGTAGTCCTGGTCGTTCGCTCCTCGGCGAAGGAAGCCTCCTTCGCGCAAGTTTCCCGTGCGTTCGACGGTGTCACCCGTAAGCTGCAACGGCTCTTTCCGGCACCGCGCGTGCCTCCTAAAGAGCCCGCCCCATGAGTCCACTCGCCTTCGTCATCGCCCTGCCCATCCGCTTCTACCGGCGGTTCCTGGGGCCGCTGCTGCCGAAGGCGTGTCGGTTCCATCCCTCGTGCTCCACCTACGCCATGCAGGCGCTGGAGAAGCACGGCGGGTTCAAGGGCAGCGCCCTCACCGTCTGGCGCCTGCTGCGCTGCCAGCCATTCCACCCCGGTGGATTCGATCCCGTCCCCTGACGGTTTGCTTCCGCCCGCCCTCCGGCGCCGTGCCGCCGGGGCATAGGGAACTCCATGACGAACGACCCGCTGTCGCCCCAGTCCAACGATTCACAGAAGCGGCTGCTCCTGGCGCTCGCCCTCTCCTTCGCCGCCACCGCCGCCTACACCTTCTTCTTCGCCCCCAAGGGTCCGCCCCCGGGCGCGGAGGGGACGGACGCGGGCGTTGAAGTCGCCGCCACGCTGGACGCCGGCACCCCGGGCATGGCCGCCGTGCCGCCGCCGGGTGCGGCAGGCGAGGACGCGGGCACCCACGCGGAGGTCCCGCCGCCCCCCGCGCGCACCGCGGAGTTCGCCCGCCCGGAGGTGAAGTACACCTTCTCCTCGGAGGGCGCCGGCCTCACCTCCGCCGTGCTCCAGGGCACGAAGATGCGCGAGCAGCAGTCGCTCACCGTCAAGGAGGGCTTCGAGAAGCTCTTCGGCAAGGACATCCCCCCGCCGCCGCAGATGAACGTGGCGCACCCGGTCCCCGGCCAGCCCCTGCCGCTCGCGGTGACGATTGAGGGCGCTGCTCCGCTGGCGGCGAACACCCGCTACGCCGTGCAGGAGGGCCCCACCGACAACGGCGGCAGCGTGGTGTTCACCGGCCGCCAGGGTCCGTGGGAGGTGACGAAGACGGTGCTGTGGCCGCGCGAGGGCTTCGAGTTCACCTACACCCTCCAGGTGCGCAACACCTCCGCCCAGGCGCAGTCGGGCGAGCTCAAGGTGCACTACGGCCGCGCCATCGATCCGGAGTTCGAGCACGCGCCGTCCTTCTTCGGCGGCGTGGGCAACCTGAGCCGCTCCACGTGCTGGGTGGAGGACAAGCTCCACAACCTGTCCCCGGGCGACAAGCCGCCGGAGGAGACGAAGGGTCCCATCTCCTTCTTCGGCATCAACCAGCAGTACTTCCTGTCCGCGCTCTACCCGCTGGACGGCGCGCTCAACGGCCACTGCACGCTGACCGCCACTCCCACCGCGCGCGAAGTGTCGGCGGGCTTCCCGCTCAACGTGGCCCCCGGCCAGGTGGCCACGTTCCGCTTCGGCGGCTACGCGGGCCCCAAGGATCCGGACCTGCTGCGCCTGGTGCCCGGCGCGGAGCTGCGCTCGGTGGCCGGCCTGTCCACCACGACCTTCCATCCCATGATGGAGGACACGGTCGACTTCGGCATCTGGGCGGTGGTCTGCAAGATCCTCCTGGCCGTCATGAAGTTCTTCCACGGCATCGTGGGGAACTGGGGCGTCGCCATCATCCTGCTCACCGTGGTGGTGAAGCTGGTGCTGCTGCCGCTCACCTACCGCTCCATGGTCAGCATGGAGGCGGTGAAGGTGCTCCAGCCGAAGATGGAGGAGATCCGCAAGAAGTTCGCGGACGACAAAGAGCGCCAGAACATGGAGATCATGAAGCTGTACCAGGAGGCGAAGGTGAACCCCCTGGGCGGCTGTCTGCCGCTGCTCATCCAGATGCCGGTGTGGATCGCCCTGTTCACGTCGCTGCGCAACAGCTTCGAAATCTACGGCGAGCCCTTCTTCGGCCCCATCTGGCGTGACCTCACCTACAAGGACCCAACGTACATCCTGCCGCTGGCGCTGGGCGTGTCGATGATCATCACGCAGAAGATGCAGCCGCAGATGATGGACGCGGCGCAGGCGCGGATGATGACCTGGGTGATGCCCATCATCTTCACCTTCACGCTGCTCCAGTACCCGGCCGGCCTGTCGCTCTACATCTTCACGAACAACGTGCTCTCCATCGGCCAGCAGTGGGGCCTGCGCAAGTGGCTGGACCGCAACAAGAAGAACCAGACGGGCGGCGGGACGCCGGCGGTCGTCACCGCCGGGGGAGGCAAACGCAAGTGAGCGGGGCACAGGTGGTGGCGGGCGGCGGGGACTTCCGCCCCCGGGTGGAGAAGCTGCTCACGGACATCCTCGGACTGATGGGGTTCCCTGCGCGGCTGGACCTGCAGGACGCCACCGACGGAAGCCTGTCCGTGGCGCTCCACTTCGAGTCCGGCGCGCCTCCGGGCGTGGAGCCGGGCAAGCGCAGCCAGGTGCTGGATTCGCTTCAGTTCCTGCTCAACAAGATGCTCCACCGCCCCGGCGTGGAGCGCCGCTGGGTGATGCTGGGCGCGGGCGCCCACCCGGAGCCCCGGCCGCGCCGTGACGCGGCGGCGGCGCAGCAGCCGGCAGCCGCTGCCGCTCCGGTCACGTCCGTGGCGCAGGCGGCTGCCGCCACTCCCGCGCAGCAGCCGGCCCGGGCCGCGGCGCCTGCTCCGGCCGCGCAGCCGCAGCAGCGCAACGCCCGGGGTGGTCAGCCGGCGCAGCAGGCCGCGAAGCAGGTACAGGCCCCCGCGAAGAGCGCGGAGGCGGACGAGCGCACGCTGCAGGTCGAAGAGGATCCGGTGTTCCGGGAGGCCGTCCGCAAGCTCGCGGAGAAGTCCGCCAGCCTGGGGCGCTTCTATGCGTTCGCCGCGATGAAGACTGAGGACCGCGCGCGCGTCCTGAAGGCAGTAGAAGGAGTGGGTGGAGTGAAGGTGGCGGCGGAAGGCGAAGGCCGCAACCGACGCGTGGTGTTCACCCCGGCGAAGCCCGCCCCGATGCCCAAGCGGAGCCTGCTGCCGGACGACGACGAGGACGACGTCGACGCCTGAGCAGGTGTGCCCGCTTCGGGGCCGCTGGCGGGCGCGAGAGGAGCGAATGGGTAAGTCGAAGGGTTTGAAGGACAAGCTGTACGGCGCGGCGGTGCTGAAGATGAGCTTCCGCCTGCGAGGGGACGAGGAGTCCCCGGCGTTCCGCTTCGTCTACCCGGGCGTGCTGCGCGACCTGGCGGTCGACGACGCCGAGGTGGAGAAGTACATCGAGGAGCACCGCGACGTCGTGGAGCGCGCCGCTCGCGGCTCCACTCCGCCGCAGGGCGTCCGGTAGGGACTCGAGGGTGGGAGTCATGCGTGCGCCCGTCCGCCGGTGCTCCCCTGCCCTCCATGACGTCTGACTCCTCCACCATCGTCGCGCTCGCCACCGCACCCGTCGCGGGGGCCGTGGGCATCCTCCGCGTGTCCGGACCGGCCGCGCTGGAAGTGGGGCGGAGGCTGGCGCCCGGTGTCCCCGCGTCTCCCACTCCGCGCCATGCGTACCTGGCGTCGTTCGTGGACGCGGCGGGCGCGGTGCTGGATGAGGGACTGTTCCTCTACTTCCAGGCGCCCCGGTCCTTCACCGGCGAGGACGTGGTGGAGCTCCAGGCGCATGGCAGTCCTCGCCTCTTGCGGCTGCTGCTCGCGCGGGCGCTGGAAGATGAGCGCGTGCGTCCGGCGCTTCCCGGTGAATTCACCCGGCGCGCGTTCCTGAATGGCCGCATCGACCTGACCCGCGCGGAGGCGGTCGCGGACCTGGTGGCCGCGGATTCGGAGGCGGCAGTGCGCGCCGCGGCGGCCGGTCTGTCCGGTGCGTTGGCCGGGCGGATCCGCGCGCTGGAGACGCCGCTGCGCGAGCTGCACGCGGACCTGGAAGGCGTCCTCAACTTCCCTGAAGAGGCGGAGGGCGCGGACGCGGAAGCTGGCCCTCGCGTCACCGCGTTGCGCTCCGCCGCGGAGGCGCTGCGCGCGGAGGTGGGCCGTGGACGGCTGGTGCGCCAGGGCGCTCGCGTGGCGCTGTACGGCCCGGTGAACGCGGGCAAGTCCACGCTGTTCAACCGGCTGGTGGGCGAGGCCCGCGCGTTGGTGGACGACGAGCCCGGCACCACCCGCGACGCGCTGGAGGCTCGCGTCGAATGGGACGGCCTGGGCGTCACCCTCTACGACACCGCTGGCCTGCGCGAGGCGCCCGGACGCGTGGAGGCCCTGGGCATCGCGCGCACGCGGGAGCTGCTCGCGGCCGTGGACCTGGCCGTGCTCGTGTTGCCTCCGGGGACTTCGCGGGACGAGGCCTCGTCGTGGACGCGCGAGGCTGGCGCCACGCCCGTGCTCTCCGTCACCGGCAAGTGCGACGTGATGCCGGGGGCTCGGGAGGAACACGGCTCCGCCGCCCTCCCCTCCCCTGCCCCGCCGCGCGTCAGCGGCCTCACGGGCGAAGGCGTGGAGGCGCTCCGGACCTCCGTGCTCACACGGCTGTGGGGCGGTGGCACTCCCTCCGCGGTGGCGCTCGTCTCAGAGCGTCACGCGGACGCCCTGCGTCGCACCGCCGAGGCGCTGGGCCGCGCCGAAGCGGCGTCACGCGTGTCCACCCTGGAGGTCCTCTCCGGCGAGGTGGGGCTCGCGCTGGAGGCCCTGGGCGAGGTGTCCGGAACCAGCGTTTCCGAAGCGCTTCTGGACACCCTTTTCCAGCGCTTCTGCATCGGGAAGTAGCGCCTTCGCGGGCGGCGGTCCGCATGTCAGACCCCTCCCTAGAATGCCTCGCGTTCACCGGCGCTCCCCGAGGCTTCATGACGGCACTTCAGCACCTTCAACCCACCTCCCACTCCCTGCTCTCGGCGCTTCCGTCGGGCTGGGTCGGGGAAATCCTCGATGGCGAGCTGGTGGCCTCGCCCCGCCTCTCCGTGGCGCCCGCTCGCGCGGCCTTCATGATGGGCGTGGAGCTGGGAGAGCGGCTGGATACGCGCCGTGGCGGCAATGGCCGCTGGTGTCTCCTGCGCGCGCCGGAGCTGCACCTGGGCGAGGACATCCTCGTGCCCGACCTGGCCGCGTGGCGCCGTGAGCGCGTGGCCGCCCCGCCGGAGCCCGGCGCCGCCTTCTTCACCCTGGTGCCGGATTGGGTCTGCGAGGTCCTCACCCCCGCCACCACCGCGCTGGACCGGGCCCGCAAGCTGCCCCTGTATGCGCGGGCCGGCGTGTCCTACGTCTGGCTGGTGGACCCCGTCGCGCGCACGCTGGAGGTCTACCAGCGCCTCAAGCGCGGCTGGCTCCTCACCGCGAGCCACGAGGACGACGCCCTGGTGCGCGCCGAGCCCTTTACTTCCGTCCCCCTGGAGCTCGGCTCGCTGTGGCTCCCCGACGCGCCGGAGGAGATGCCCCGGCTCGTCGCGGTGCCCTGAAGCCGCGGCTTCAGCTCGCGTGCTTGAGGCGCGCTTCGTCGGAGGCGCGCGACAGCCGCCGCACGGAGCGCAGCAGCAGATCCGGATCCACCGGCGCCGCCACGAAGCCTCGCGCATGCACGGCCTGCGCGCGGGGCAGGTCCCGCTCCGGCGCCTTGCCCGCCACCAGCACCTGCGCTCGCAGCCGCTGCGCCAGCACCTCCATCGCGGGCAGCGGCGCCACCACCACCTGCGCCTCGGTCGCGGCGCACACGTCCCCCGTGCTCGCCACCTTCACCGTGAAGCCCGCCCCGCTCAACACCTGCACCAGGCCCGCCGCCGCGTCCGCGCCCCAGCCGTACACGAGCACCTGCTCGCGCTCCGTCACGCGCGGCTTCGGCACCGGTGCCCAGGGGAGCTCCAGCGGCGCCAGCATGGGCAGGTTCGCGCTGTCCGCCTGCCGCACGGGTTCGCGGACGGGCTCCGGCGCCAGCATGTCCGTCAGCTCCGCCAGGGACTGGCCCACCACCAGGGGCATGGACTCCTCCCACTCCGGCAGGGTGAAGCTCTCCATCCCGGGACGGCGCCGCGGCGTCGCCGGCTCACCCCGGTACAGCCGCCCGATGGCCCGACCCAGCGCCGCGTCCGTGGCCAGCCGGGGCACCACCCTCGCCTTGCCGGACACGCTCTTCACCACGTCCAGCGTGGCCAGGCTCGCCGGCGCGGCCAGGGCCACCACCAGCACCTCCCGGAGCCCCTGCCCTTCCAGCCGCAGCGGCACCACGCGGTGGGCCTCCGCCACCTTGCACGGAATCAGCCTCGCGAGCGACGCGTCCAGCGGGCAGGCGTCCAGGTCCACCGACTCCACGCCGGACTGGGCCGCCAGCGCGGACAGCACCGCCTCCGCCGTGCAGAAGCGCTGGTCCACCACCACCTGCCCCAACGCCACGCCCCACTTGCGCTGGTACGCCAGCGCCGACTGCAACTGCAATGCATCCACCACACCCCGCGCGAGCAGGATGTCCCCCAGGCGCTTCTTCATCTCGTTCTCCTCCGGCCCCCCTCCGTGCTCCGGCCGGGACGACCTGCCCACCACTCCTGCCCCTGTATGTCAGGAGGGTGTAAAATTACAGTTAAACCGTAGGAGGCGAGTTGCAGCCAGGTGCTGGTTGCCTGCTCGGACCCAGAAGGTGCCGTTCGGCCACGCCTTCCCGCGGTTTCTCCGTCCTTCAACGAACCCCGCCTCAATCCTTGAGGGGGGGACGACAAAGCGGACGTTCATTGGCAGACCCGAGGGTGGCCGGATGTCGCAGACGTTCCTAGCCTGTACGCATGGCTGACGCGTGCCTGAGAGAATTCGTGCGGATGCTCCGCGCGCGCCGTGCCGCTCCCGGGGGACTCGCGGGGGTGGACGCGCGGATGGCGGGGCTGCACCTGGAGCCCTCCAGCCTCAAGCCCTACCTGCACTTCCTACCGGGCCGCTACACGCGCAACCTCGTCCACCGCGACGAGGGCATGGAGATCATCGTCAACTGCTGGTCGCCGGGCGTGGCCTCGCCCATCCATGACCATGACGGTCAGGAGTGCTGGTTCAGCATCCAGCGCGGCGAGTTCCTCCTGGAGAACTACCCGCTGCTGGAGGGCGGAACGCAGCCCGGCCTGGCGCGGCTGGGGGCGCCGGTGCGAGTGGGGCCGGTGGGCGCCGGGCACGTGGACTTCCGCGACCCGGGCGCCCCCATCCACCGCGTGAGCATCGCCGGCAACGCGCCGGGCATCACGCTGCACGTCTACGCCGGCCCGGTGGCCAGCTGTCTCGTGTTCGATCCGCGGCGCCACCGCTGCGCGTCGCACGCCCTGCGCTACCACAGCATCTTCGGGCGGCCGGTGCGGCCCAACGAAGGCCGCGTCCCGGTCCCCCTGCACGTCTGAGCTACCAGCGCACCTCCGGAAGCGGCGCGTACAGCATGCGCCCCTCCGCGCCCTGCCCGGTGAGGCCCAGCTTCGCGCCCACGCGGTACACGGCCCGCACCTGCTCCAGCACCTGGGACGACATGGCGGCGTGGCCGGTGGCCTCGTCATCGCTGTTGTCCGCTTCGTGCTTGCCCAGGAGCTCCGACAGCACCTGGCCCGTGGGCCGGGGGCGCGGGAAGACGACGATGCGGACCGGGGCGTCCTTCTCCAGCTTCGCGGCCTCGCGGGCCAGCTCCAGCGCCTTCGGGTAGCCGCCGAGCGCGTCCACCAGCCCGCGCTCCAGCGCGTCCTCGCCCGTCCACACGCGCCCCTTCGCGACCGCCTGGAGCTTCTCCAGCGGCATGTTCCGCGCCTGGGCGGCGCGGCTGGTGAAGTCCAGGTAGATGGTGTCCAGCTCGGACTCCAGCTGCGCGCGCTGCTCGGGGGTGAACTCCTGGTCGGAGCTGGAGAAGGTGGCGTTCTTGCCGAAGGCGATGGTGTCGAAGTTCACGCCCAGCTTCGCCCACAGCTCCGACGTGACGAACTTGCCGTTGTACACGCCGATGCTCCCCGTCAGCGTGCCCGGCTGGGCGACGATTTTATCCCCGGCCATGGCCACGAAGTAGCCGCCGCTGGCCGCGTACGTCCCCATGGAGACGATGACGGGCTTGCCCGCCTCGCGCGCGCGCTGCACCTCCCGGCGGATGGTGTCGCTGGCGGAGTAGCTGCCGCCCGGGCTGTCCACGCGGAAGAGGATGGCCTTCACGGATGGGTCCTCCACCGCCTTGCGGAAGGCCGCCGCCACCGTGTCGCCGCCCATCACCTGGCCGCCGGAGAGCGGGTTGGACTGGCTCTTGCCGCGCAGCACCTCACCCACGCCGTAGATGAGCGCGATGGTGGTGCCCGTCTGGTGCGGCCGGCCCGCGCGCTCCAGGTACTTGTCCACGTAGAGGAACTCCGCGCCGTCTCCGGCCTGCTTCTTCAGCTCGTCGTGGATCTCGTCGCGGTAGCGCAGCCCGTCCACCAGCTTCGCGTCCACGGCCGCCTGGCCCATGAAGGGCGCGCGGTCGATGAGCGCGCGCACCTCGTCCTCGGTCAGCTTGCGGCCCTCGGCCACGCCCTTCACCACCTGCTGGAAGAGGCCGCCGCCGAAGGCCTCGGTGGCTTCGCGCTGGTGGGGGCCGTAGGACTCGTCGGTGAAGGTGTTGACGGCGTTCTTGAACTCGGCGCGCTTGCCGAACTCCGGCTTCACGCCGAGCTTCGCGAAGGCGTCGCGCGCGAAGGGCGTCTCCATCACCAGGCCGGTGAGCCCCACGTCGCCGGAGGGCTGGATGTAGACGGCGTCGAAGGCGCTCGCGAGGTAGTAGGCGCCCGTGCCGTTGCCCGCCTCACCGAAGCCGTCCGCGTAGGCCACCGCCCGCTTGCCCGACGCGCGGAAGGCCTTCACCGCGTCCCGCAGCTCCTGCACCTGCGCCGAGCTGCCCGGCTGCCCGATTCGCACCACCAGCGACTTCACCCGGGGGTCCGTGGCGCCCTTCTCCAGGCCCTCCACCACGTCCCGGAGTGACGTGGGTTCCTCGCCGAAGGCGCCCGCCAGGGACGTGTCCAGCGTGTACTCCGGCAGCGGCTGCTGCAGGTCCAGCTCCAGCACCAGGTTGGACGGCACGCCTGGCTTGCTCGATGCCGCGAGCATCAACAGCCCCACCACACCCACCACGAAGAGGATGGACAGCGCTCCAATGAAGGCCAGCGCGCCAATGAAGAAGCGTTTCATCCGGAAGGACTCCTGGTGCCCAAGTACCCGAGGGGCGTTCCCCCATCTGGCGGCCTACCATCAACGCGCGCGTCCGACGACGCTTGCGTGCGATGCATTGATGGACGGCGGACGGGGAGCCAGGGCCCGCCCCTCCTGGTGGCCCGGGGGCGGGCCAGCATCCGGCCCCGGGCGAGGGCCGCCGCGGTGCACACCGTCCCTCTTGGAGCCAGGGGAACCAGGGGGCATCCGGCCCCGGGAGGCATGGGATGCAGAAGCGACGGTTGGGCAATTCCGACATGGACCTCACGGCGCTGGGGTTCGGCGCGTGGGCCATTGGAGGGGGCGGCTGGGCGTTCGCCTGGGGCACGCAGGACGACGCGCAGTCCATTGAAGCCATCCAGCGCGCGCTGGATTCAGGCATCAACTGGATTGATACGGCGGCGGTGTATGGGCTGGGGCACTCCGAGGACGTGGTGGCCCGGGCGCTGAAGGGCCGGGACAAGCGCCCGTATGTCTTCACCAAGTGCGGGATGGTCTGGGATGACGAGGGCAAGGTCAGCCGCAGGTTGAAGGCGGACTCGGTGCGCAAGGAGTGTGAGGCGTCGCTGCGCCGGCTGAAGGTGGATGCCATTGATTTGTATCAGGTGCACTGGCCGGTGGACGCCGAGGCGGAGCTTGAAGAGGGATGGACGGCGCTTGTGGAGCTGCAACGGCAGGGCAAGGTGCGCTGGTTGGGCGTGTCCAACTTCAATGTCTCGCAGCTGGAGCGGGTGCGGCGCATTGCTCCGGTCACGTCGTTGCAGCCGCGGTACTCGCTCATCCATCAGGACATCGAGGACGAACTGCTGCCCTACTGCCAGAAACAGGGCATCGGGGTGATTGTGTATTCACCCATGGCGTCCGGCCTGCTGACAGGGGCGATGACACGCGAGCGCATCCTGGCGATGCCAGATGACGACTGGCGCCGCGGCAGCGCGGACTTCCAGGAGCCGAAGTTGTCGCATCACCTGTCGCTGGTGGAGCGCATGCGTGAAGTGGGCGCGAGGCATGGGCGTTCTCCAGCGGAGGTGGCCCTTGCCTGGACGTTGCGGGATCCGGCCGTCACCGCCGCCATCGTGGGGGCGCGCAGCGCGAAGCAGGTGGAGGGTTTCATCCACGCGGGGGACTTCCGGCTGACGTCCGAGGAGGTCCGCGAGGTGGAGGAGGTCCTGGGGGCCGGCTCCGCGATGGCGCCTGGCGGCATCTACGCCTGAGTGAGGAGGCGCATGGAGGGCTCAGTTCTCCCCTGGGCCGTCCATGCGCACTTCCAGGACGTCGATGCGCTTGCGGTCCGTGGTCTGGGCATCCGCGAGGTGATTCAGCATCCGACCCATTTGACCGAACATCTTCGTCTGGGTGCGTTTGACGCCATCTACCTCCCTCGCCAGCTCAGAGACGTGCGTGGTGAGCTCCCCCATGTTGTCGCGGAACCCATCCACCTCCTGCGAGAAGGCGCGGACCTGATCCGCGAAGATCCGGGTCTTCCTGTAGACGACCCGGCACTTCATGCGGAGCACCCGCAGCGCCTTCTGGGTTCGCGCGTACTGCACCTCCGACTCCTCCTGCATCTCGCGGAACTCCTGCAGCATCTGCAGCATCAGGTCCCCGCCCATCGCCTTCGCCATTCCGTACCCTCCCTGGTGACGCGCGAGTCTCCTACCAACCCATCCTGACATCGGATCCGCGCCAGGATACATGACGACCTGTGAGGTTGGAAGCGCGGGACAGGACCTGGGACGGTCCACGGGTGTCCCTGGGTGGACGCCTGCCGGGTGGGCCTGGGTTTCTCGGGATGGGAGGACCCGGTGGAGCGGTTAGAAGTCCCGTGCCTACTCCTTCGCACCCTGAGGACCGCATGACGCGTCGTACACCGCTCGCCCTGCTGGCTGTCCTGCTCGTGGCGGCCCCGCCCGTGTGGGCCCGGGCCCCGGCTCCCCTTCCGAAACCCGCTGCCTCCTCGACCGCGCGCGCCCAGACGAAGCCGGCCGCCCTGACCCCCGTCGCGAGCGTGGAGGGCATCACCGAATACCGCCTGCCCAATGGCCTTCGCGTCCTGCTCTTCCCGGACCCCACCAAGGCCACCGTCACCGTCAACGTCACCTACCTGGTGGGCAGCAAGCACGAGGGCTACGGCGAGACGGGCATGGCGCACCTGCTCGAACACCTGATGTTCAAGGGCACGCCCACCACCCCCAACGTGCCCCAGGCCCTCACCGAACGCGGCGCGCGCCCCAACGGCACCACCTGGTTGGATCGCACCAACTACTACGAGACCCTGCCCGCGTCGGACGACAACCTGTCCTGGGCGCTCGCCTTCGAAGCGGACCGCATGGTCCACAGCTTCATCGCGCGAAAGGACCTGGACAGCGAGATGACCGTGGTCCGCAACGAGTTCGAGTCCGGCGAGAACGACCCGCGCGGCATCCTCTTCAAGCGCACCATGAGCGCCGCGTACCGCTGGCACAACTACGGCAAGGCCACCATCGGCGCGAAGGCGGACCTGGAGCACGTGCCCATCGACCGGCTCCAGGCCTTCTACCGGCGCTACTACCGCCCCGACAACGCGACGCTCGTCATCGCCGGACTCTTCCAGCCGGAGAAGGCCCTGGCGCTCGTGCAGTCCACCTTCGGCAAGCTGCAGAAGCCCGCGGAGCCCGTGCCCGTCACGTACACCGAGGAGCCCACCCAGGACGGTGAGCGCGAAGTGACGCTGCGCCGCGTGGGCGACAACCAGCTCATCTCCAGCGTCTACCACGTGCCCGAGGGCGCCCACCCCGACTTCGCCGCCATCGACGTGCTCACCCAGGTGCTGGGCGACGTGCCGTCCGGCCGCCTCTACAAGGCGCTCGTGGAGACGAAGAAGGCCTCTCGCGCGGGTGCGTTCAACTTCCAGCTGCGCGACCCGGGCGTCATCGGCTTCCGCGCCGAGGCCCGCCAGGATCAGCCCCTGCCCCCCGTGCGTGAAGCGCTGATCAAGACCGTGGAGGAGGCCTCCCGCACGCCCTTCACCGACGAAGAGGTGAACCGCGCGAAGACGGCCCTCGCGAAGCAGACGGAGCTGCTCCTCAACAACTCCGAGCGCGCCGCCATCCTCCTGTCCGAGTGGGCCGCAGTGGGCGACTGGCGCCTGCTCTTCCTGCACCGCGACCGCATCGAGGCCGTCACTCCCGCGGATGTCACCCGCGTGGCCGCCGCGTACCTCAAGAGCTCCAACCGCACGATGGGCACCTTCGTGCCCACGCCGAAGCCGGACCGCTCGGAGCTGCCGCCCGCGGTGGACGTGGCGAAGATGGTGGACGGCTACCAGGGCAAGGCCGCTGTCGCCCAGGGCGAGGCCTTCGACCCCTCCCCCGCCAACATCGAGTCTCGCGTGCAGCGCGGCGAGCTGGCCAACGGCGTGAAGTACGCGCTGCTGCCCAAGAAGACGCGCGGTGAGATGGTCAACCTGGCGCTGGACCTGCGCTGGGGCACCGCGGAGACCTTGAACGGCAAGCTGCCCGCCGCCACCTACGCGGGCGGCATGTTGATGCGCGGCACCACGAAGCACACCCGCCAGCAGCTCTACGACGCGCTCGACAAGCTCAAGGCCCGCGTGGGCGTGGACGGCGGCGCGATGGGCGCCAGCGTCTCCATCGAGTGCCCTCGCGCGAGCCTCCCGGAGGTCCTCAAGCTGGTGGCCGAGGTGCTGCGCGAGCCCGCGTTCGACGCGAAGGAGTTCGCGCTCCTCAAGCAGGAGCGGCTGGCCTCGCTGGAGTCGCAGCGCAGCGAGCCTCAGCCCCAGGCCAGCATCGCGTTCTGGCGCCTGCTCAGCTCCCAGTACCCCAAGGGCCACCCGTACTACGTGCCCACCCTGGACGAACGCCTGGCCGACGCGAAGGCCGTCACGCTGGAGCAGGCGCGCGACTTCCATCGCAAGTTCTACGGCGCCTCGCGCGGGGAGCTCGCGGTGGTGGGGGACTTCGACGCGAAGGAGCTCACCTCGCTCGTGGGCCCCCTGCTCGACGGCTGGAAGAGCCCGGCGCCCTACGCGCGCGTGCCCCGCACGTTCCAGGACGTGGCTCCGAAGTCCGTCGTGCTGGAGACGCCGGACAAGGCCAACGCGTACTTCCTCGCGGGACAGCTGCTCCAGATTCGCGACGACCACGCGGACTGGCCCGGCATGATGATGGGCAACTTCATGCTGGGCGGTGGCTTCCTCAACTCGCGGCTGGCCACGCGCGTGCGTCAGCAGGACGGCCTGTCCTATGGCGTGGGCAGCAGCCTGTCCGCCCAGGAGCTGGACACCGTGGGCTGGTTCCTCACCTACGCCATCTACGCGCCGCAGAACGCCCAGAAGCTGGAGGCCGCCATGCGCGAGGAGGTCACCCGCGCCGTGCAGAAGGGCTTCACGCAGCAGGAGCTGGACAAGGCGCGCGCGGGCCTCCTGGAGTACCGGCAGTCCGCTCGGGCGCAGGATGGGAACTTGGCGCAGCAGCTGGCCGAAGGCCTGTACCTGGGGCGCACGCTGAAGTTCGACGCGGAGCTGGAGGCGAAGCTCCAGAAGCTGACCGCCGAGGACGTGCGCAAGGCCCTGTCCAACCACCTGGACTTCAGCAAGGCCACCCTCGTGCGTGCGGGTGACTTCGCGAACGTCTCCAAGCAGCAGGCTCCGCAGGCTCCGGCGCCGGCCAACTAAAGTCCGCGTCCATGCCCGTGCAACTGGTGGAAGGCGACCTGCTGGACCAGCCGGTGGACGCCATCGTCAACGCGTGGAACCGGAACATCATCCCCTGGTGGCTGCTCCTGCCCCAGGGGGTGTCCGGGGCCATCAAGCGCCGGGGTGGCACGGCGCCGTTCCGCGAGGTCGCGCGCGTGGGGCCCATGCCGTTGGGCTCGGCGGTGGTGACCGGGCCGGGGCGCCTGCCCTTCAAGGGCATCATCCACGTCGCGGGCATCAACATGCTCTGGCGTGCGTCCGCGCGGTCCATCCAGGACTCGGTGCGAAACGCGCTGGAGCGGGCCGGGGAGCACGGCTTCCGCTCCGTGGCGTTCCCCATCATCGGCGCGGGCTCCGGGAGCTTCAACGAGGACCGCGCGCTGGAGCTGATGCGCGAGGCGTTGGGGGATGCCCCCTCTTTCGACGTGCGCGTGGTGCGCTTCCGCCGTTAGACGGAGCGCACCTCTTCACACGCGAAGCGAGGGTGACATGATCGACCTGTACACGTGGGGCACGCCGAACGGTTTCAAGGTCTCCGTGGCGCTGGAGGAACTGGCGCTGC
Organism: Corallococcus sp. AB018; assembly: GCF_003986945.1. Taxonomy (NCBI): domain Bacteria; kingdom Pseudomonadati; phylum Myxococcota; class Myxococcia; order Myxococcales; family Myxococcaceae; genus Corallococcus; species Corallococcus sp. AB018. The sequence goes on from NZ_RAWR01000105.1 coordinate 17,664, forward strand.
CGTACACCGTGCATGCGCTGGACATCTCCACCGGGGTGCAGAAGCAGCCCGCGTTCCTGGCCATCAACCCCAATGGCCGCATCCCTGCCATCGTGGACCGCGCGGAGGGCGACTTCGCCGTCTTCGAGTCCGGCGCCATCCTCATCTACCTGGCGGAGAAGACGGGCCGGCTGATGCCCACGGATGCGAAGGGCCGCTCGCGAGTCATCCAGTGGCTGATGTTCCAGATGGGCGGCGTGGGCCCCATGCAGGGGCAGGCCAACGTCTTCTTCCGCTACTTCCCGGAGAAGATTCAGCCCGCCATCGACCGGTACCAGAACGAGACGCGCCGCTTGTACACGGTGCTGGAGAGCCGGCTGAAGGACCACGAGTACCTGGCTGGCGACTACAGCATCGCGGACATCGCGAACTGGGCGTGGGTGCGCTCGCACGAGTGGGCGGGCGTGTCCCTGGACGGGCTGCCGGGCGTGCAGCGGTGGCTGGCCGCCATCGAGAACCGGCCCGCGTCGCAGCGTGGACTGGACGTGCCCACGCCTCGCAAGCAGGAGGACGCTCGGACCGCCGCGCAGCGCATCGAGGGTGCTCGCGGGCTCATCCAGCGCTGAGGCGCCCTCCCCTCCCCTGCCCTGTCGCATGGCTCCGAACATCCGGACATCCGAGCCCGGCGTGCGCATGATGGGGCCGTTCATGGCTCCCGAGTCGGGAGCCCAGGGAGCGGATGACATGGGAGTGGTGCGGAGCCTGGGGCGGTGGGCCGGACTGTGTCTGGCGTTGGGATTGTGGGGCGCGTGCACGCCGAGCGGTAGTGGCACCGTGCGCGCGTCGCGGGACAACGTGGCGCCGGATGGCTGCGCGCCGGCCACGTGCTCGCAGGCGATGGTGGCCTGTGGCCGGACGCCGGATGGGTGCGGCGGGTTCATCGACTGCGGCGACTGTCAGGCCGGTACGTGCACCCACGGCCGCTGCGTGGCCCCGCCCGTGCCCGCCGATCCGAAGAAGGACCCTACGGGCCCCATCAGCACCTGCACCCCCGGGTGCAAACCCAACGAGTCCTGCGTGGACGACCGCTGCGTCTGCCAGCGCGCGACGTGCGCCACGCTGGGACTGAAGTGCGGCACCGCGGATGACGGCTGCGGCGGCATGTTGCAGTGCGGCGCGTGCGTGCCGGCGTGCCGGCCGGACGAGATGGAGTGCTGCGGCGCGTGCATCCCCAAGTCGGACGGGCGCTGCCCGGAGAACGTGCACTGCCCCAGCCGGTCGAACCCCCCGGCCACCCGCTGACGCCGAGCGGTTCCGGGCCCTGGTGAAGGGCCTGGAACCGGCAATGTCAGACCCCCCCGCTATACCCTTCCCCGTCGCGCACACGGGAGGTCCGCCGGCCTCGCTGGTTCGAGTCCGAAATTCCCATGCGCCCTCACCGCACGGGTAGGTCTGGCTCCCGTGTGTGCGACGCCATGTGAAGGCACGAGGTCCGGGGGACTCGTGCGGGAAAGGTCCCATGGATGCCATCGCCGTCGAAGGGCCAGAGACGCCACCGGTGTGTCAGGCGCGTCCTTGACGGATCCACGATGACTGGTGCGCGCGAGGCGGGCGGCGTTGTTACCCCTCCCACTGCCCGCCTCGCGTGCTCCCAAACTTGTGGGTCAGGGGGTGTAGAGCTCCGCGCTGGCGAAGTCGGAGCCAGATTCATACCCGCCCGCCACGAGCACCTCGCCGGAAGGGAGCAGCACCGCCGCGTGGGAATCCCGTGTGCTCGCTGTCAGGCCTGCCAGGGTCCAGGTTCCACGCTCGGGGTCGTAGAGCTCCGCGCTTTTACGCGATTGGGAACTGCCGACGATCAGCACCTTGCCGGAGTACAGAAGGGTGGCGGTATGCCTTGAGTGGACCTGCATCATGCCGCCGGTCGTGACCCATCGGTCCCGCGTGGGTTCATAGAGGACGGCGCTGGAGGTGGCCGGACCCTCGTTCACCGCACCGCCAGCCAGGAGTACGCCTCCTGAAGGCAGCAGCGTCGCTGTGTGGAGACGCCGACCCTCAGGCATTGGGGCCACCGTCGTCCATGAACCGGTTTCCGGATCGTACACCTCCGCGGATTTCAGGTCCGTGTAGGAGCTGCCTCTGCCTCCTGTCACCAGGACCTTGCCGGAAGGTAGCAACGTGGCGGTATGGCTTCCGCGCGCCTCGCTCATGCTCCTTGTCAGAACCCAGACGCTCCTCCCCGGGTCATAGAGTTCAGCGGTGGCGAGGTACCGACTGCCGTCAAATCCGCCTGTCACCAACACCTTGCCCGAGGGCAGGAGCGTCGCGGTGTGCTCGGTGCGGCTCGAGACCATGTTTCCCGTGGAGGTCCACGCTCCCGTCGTAGGGGCATACAACTCCGAAGCAACGAGAGGCGTTCCTTTCTCATCCGAGCCTCCGGTGATCAGGACCTTGTCTGAAGCGAGAAGCGTCGCGGTGTGGCTGTCGCGCTTCGTGAGCATGCCTTCGGGATAGGTCCAGGCATTCGCGACCGGGTCGTAGAGGGCCGAGACATCCGCCGCGCCGCCGTAGCGGCCTCCTGCCAGGAGCACGCTCCCCGAGGAGAGCAATGTCAGCGTTCCATTGATCCGGGGCGAAGTCGCGAGCTGGGTGGCCATCCAGGTTGAGATACCCGGGTTGTGCATCTCCGAGGTGGCCATCTCGTTGAAGGGAATTTTACTGACGCCTCCTGTGACCAACACCAGCCCACTCGACAGCAGCGTGGCCGTATGCCCGAAACGTCCCATGGCGAGGTTGCTGCTGGGAGTCCAGGCATTGGAGGCCGGATCGTACAGCTCGGCATCGTAGAGAAAGGAGGAGTTGTTGCCACTGCCACCCGACAGCAAAACCTTGCCTGAGGGCAACAGCGTGGCCGTATGGAAATTGCGGCCCGTGGTCATGCTTCCGGTGGAGGTCCAGGTGGCCGCGGATGGGTCGTATACCTCCGCCGACGCAAGTGACGAGCCAATGGATCCGGTGAAACCTCCGGCTATCAGGACGAGGCCCGAAGGCAGCAGGGTGGCTGTGTGGTCCCGGCGCGGATCGGACATGAGTCCCGCGGAGGTCCAACGCTCCGTCTCCGGGTCATAGACTTCGGCACTGGCGAGCACGGTTCCACCGGCATCCGCGTGGCCACCCGTCACCAACACCTTGCCGGAGGGCAGAAGCGTGGCCGTATGCCCATGGCGAGGCGAGACCATGCTCCCGGTGGCAGCCCAGGTTTTTGTCTCAGGGTCGTACAGCACCGACGTTCCGATTGGACCCCCATTGCCGGAGCCGCCCGTGACGAGGACCTTGCCCGAAGTCAGCAGCGTGGCGGTATGTCCATACCGAGCCGTGGCCATGCTCCCCGTGTTCGACTGGGAATAGCTGCTGGAACGATCCCACAGGTGGAGCTCCGCGGAGGCGAGGGGCTGGTTATTGCTGGCAAGGCCACCGGTGATCAGGACATGGCCTGAAGGCAGCAGCGTGGCCGTGTGTTGTTCACGGGCCGTGGCCATGTTTCCGGTGCGTGTCCAGGTCCCTGTTGCCGGGACGTACACCTCGGTGGTCGCGGCTTGCCCTCCGTTGCCGGAACCGGTGAAGGCTCCCGCCACCAGCACTTCCCCCGAGGGTAGCAACGTGGCCGTGTGGCCCCTTCGGCCCGTGGTCATGGTTCCCGTCGAAGACCACCTCGGGCAGTTCGGAATGCCCACGACATGGAAAAGTGCAGTGAGCGTCTTGCCCTGTGGGTCCCTGGCCATGACCGAGAGAGAAGCCCAGGGTCCCACCCAAAGGCATGCAGGCGCCGTCCATCGAACCTGGCTGGAGTCGCGGGTGTTCTCGGGAGGGCCCAAGGTTCCTTCGGAGGAGATCCAGGTGAACTGGACCACCGCTCTTGCTGGGGCTTGGGTTTGAACGAAGAACGTCAGTGGTTCCCCGCCTTCACCGTGTGAAGTGGACTGGGGCGTCTGGACGAACTGGAACGTCACCGGTTCTTCCTCGTCCCCGGTGCCCGCATCGAAGCGCACGCCGGCATCCCGGATGCCGCAGCGTCCGGGGTTCCGCTGGCAGAAATCCTCCAACTCCTCATCGAAGTCAGTGCATGCGGGCAGGGCCATCAGCAGGACGCCCATGAAACACATCCACGTCCTGTTCACGGCCACCTCCCCGCGACGAACGCCGAAGTCCCATCCGTGCCCAACGCCAGACTCCCCTCCCCTGCCCCGGAAGGCTTCGCTGTCAGATACAGGCCCAGGGACACGCCCAGCCCCACCACGCCTGCTCCCGCGAGGCCCAGTCCCACGGCTTGATAGGTCCGTCCCCGCGAGGCGCTGTTCTTCGCGTCCTCCAACGTGGCGAGGTTCGCGACATCGCTCCGGAGCGCGGTGCGCTCCAGCCGGGACAGCGCATAGGACAGCCCGCCTCCTGCCAGCAGTGCACCTCCCGCTATCGCGGAGATCCAGGCGACGTCGCTTGAACCCGGACGGCTCGCGGCCACCTGGGGCGTGGGCATGACAGGCATTGCTTGGGGCACGACCGTGGCCGGTTCCGGTGGCGCGGGCGGAGGTTGAACCTCCACGACAGGTGCAGGCGGCGGAGGCTCCACAGGCTTCGCGGCAAGCCGCCGCTGTGCTTCCAACTCCCCCTTCACCTGCTGTCGCAATTCCTCGAACCGCTGCTCCACCTTGGGAGACACAGCCAAGGGAAGCTGCTCATCTGGTTGCAGCGACAGGGCCGCCTTGAACGCGGCATCGCTGTCTTCGGTCCGCCCCAAGTCCGCGAGGATGATGCCTTCCAGGAGCGAGATGCTCACGGTGTCCTCCGCACGTTTCGATAACCGGCGGGCGCAGCCGAGCTCCTCCAACGCATGCTCGTATTCGAGGTCGTCGTAGAAACGCCCCGCGGCCAGGAAGCAGGCCTTTCCCTGATCATTCTCTTGAGCAGTCGCCCCCAGTGGAGTGAGGACCAGACTGCTCAACACCACGCCCACGACACACTTCCTGCCCGCCTGTCTTTTCATGAAGCCTCAGGTGCCCGGCACCCCGTCAAAAAAGCGCGCGAATGTGTGCCGAGCCGGCATGGGCCGCATAGTTGGGTCAGACAGACACCGTGACAGGTACGGGTGACCCGGGAGTGCCGTGCAATACCTCGCACCCTCGGCAGTCCAGGCGGGTGAGGAACCAGCCGGGTGGACGGTGTCCCCATGCCCGGCTTGCCACGGACGCGCCGGGGCGTGATACCCCCGGGACGCGATGGAACTCCGATACGACATCGTCGTGGTGGGGCTGGGCCACGCGGGCTGCGAGGCGGCGCTCGCGTGTGCTCGCATGGGCCTGTCCACCCTGGGTGTGACGCTCAAGCGCGAGCGCGCCGCCGTGATGAGCTGCAATCCCGCCGTGGGTGGCACCGCCAAGGGTCACCTGGTGCGCGAGCTGGATGCGCTCGGTGGACAGATGGGCCGCGCGGCGGACCTCGCGGGCACTCACGTCAAGGTCCTCAATCCCTCCAAGGGCCCCGCCGTGCAGGCCACTCGCGTCCTCTGCGACCGCGACGCCTACGCCGCCGGCATGCAGGCCGTGCTCTTCACCCAGCCGAACCTCACCGTGCACGAGGGAGAAGTCGCGGCCGTCGTCGCGGAAGAGGGGAGGGTGAAGGGCGTGGTGCTGGGGGACGGCACGCACGTACTGGCCCGCGCGGTGCTCCTCACCACCGGCACCTTCCTCCGCGCGCTCATGCACGTGGGCGAGCAGAAGGAGGTCGGCGGCCGGCTGGGAGACGAAGCCGCGCGCGGCCTGTCGGAGTCACTGCACGCGCTCGGCTTCACGCTGGGCCGCTTCAAGACGGGCACTCCCGCGCGCCTGTCCCGCGACAGCATCGACTGGGACGCCGTCACTCCGCAGTCGGGAGACGTGGGCGTGCGGCCGTTCTCCTGGCGCACTCAGCTGGAGCAGGGCCTGCCGTTCCCGCGTCGGCCCTCGGTGATGTGCGGCCTCACCGCGACGACGGAGGCGACGCACCGGCTGCTGCGCGACAACCTGCACCGCTCGCCGCTGTTCCAGGGGGACATCGTGGGTCGAGGGCCCCGGTACTGCCCGTCGCTGGAGGACAAGGTGGTGCGCTTCGCCGCTCGCGAACGGCACCAGGTGTTCCTGGAACCGGAAGGGCCCACGTCGCCGCTCGTGTATCCGGCGGGCCTGTCCACCAGCATGCCCGCGGACGTGCAGCTGGAGTTCCTGCGCACCATCCCCGGCCTGTCCCGCGTGGAGGTGATCCGCTACGGCTACGCGGTGGAGTACGACTACGCGCCGCCCACGCAGCTGCACCCCACGCTGGAGACGAAGGCCGTCGCGGGCCTGTTCTTCGCGGGCCAGCTCAACGGCACCTCCGGCTACGAGGAGGCCGCCTTCCAGGGCCTGTGGGCCGGCATCCAGGCGGCGCTCCAGGTGAAGGGCGAACCGGCGCTCGTCGTGGGCCGTGACGAAGCGCACGGCGCGGTGCTCGTGGATGACCTGGTGACGAAGGGCGTGGACGAACCGTTCCGCATGTTCACCAGCCGCTCCGAACATCGGCTCAAGCTGCGCGAGGGCAACGCGGACCTGCGGCTCGCGCGTCACGGACATCGCGTGGGGCTGTTGCCGAAGGAGGCCCTGGAGCGCGCGGAGGCTCGGGCCCACGCGGTGACGGCGGAGGTCGCGCGGCTCAAGCGCACCGGTCTGGCCCTGCGCCTCAAGCGCCCGGAGGTGACGTACGCGCAGCTGGCGCAAGAGCGCGAGGACTTCCCGGTGCTCGCCCCCGAGGTCGCGGAGGAGGTGGAGGTGGAGGTGAAGTACGAGGGCTACATCGCCCAGGCCGCCCGGGCCGCGGCGCGCGAGGCGGAGGCGTCCGACCGTTGGCGCATTCCGGACACGTTCCGCTTCACGGACGTGCGCGGTCTGGGTACGGAGGCGGTGGAGAAGTTGTCCGCGCACCGGCCCGGGACGGTGGGGCAGGCTCGGCGGATTCCGGGCCTGACGCCCGCCGCGGTGTCCCTGCTCCTGGTCGCTCTCAAGCGGGGACAGGGGCCGTCAAGTGATCAGGAACAGGGCTGTGGATAACGTGTGGACATTTCTGGGGATTGATTTCTCCTGAGTGATTCCAAGGACTTGAAGGGCCCTTCGGGGTGGAGGTGTTGTGGATAACGCGCGGTTCTCAGATCAGCTGGCATCCGGATGCAGTGCGTTGGGCATCACCGTGGGACCGGACGTGGGCCCCAAGCTCCAGCGGCTGATGGCGGAGCTCCTGAAGTGGAATGCGAAGGTGAACCTCACGGCCATCACCGCGCCGGAGGAGGTGCTGGAGAAGCACTTCCTGGACTCGCTGGCGGTGCTGCCGGAGGTGAAGGGCGCGACGTCGCTGCTGGACCTGGGCGCGGGCGCGGGCTTCCCCGGGCTGCCGCTCAAGCTGGAGCTGCCGGAGATGGGCGTGACGCTGGTGGACACGGTGGGCAAGAAGATCGCGTTCATCAAGGCCGCCGCCGCCAGCCTGGGCCTCGTCGGCGTGCGCGGGCTGCACGCTCGAGCGGAAGGGAAGCCGGAGACGGAAGGGATTCCGCGCGCGCAGGTGCTCATCGCGCGAGCGTTCATGGACCTGCCGGACTGGCTGAACCTGGCGCCCGCGTACTTGGAGGAGGGCGGACGCGTGGTGGCGATGCTGGGCAAGCAGCAGACGGACGCGGAGCTCCAGGCGCGCGCGGCCGAGCGCAACCTGCGCGTGGTGTCCGCTCGGGCGTACCGGCTCCCGTTCTCCGGCGCCGAGCGTCAGGTCGCGGTGTTCGCGAAGCAGTAGGGGAGGGGAGGGCGCTCGGGCTCGGCTTCAGTGCGAGCCCAGGGCCGCCAGCTCCTGCTGGACCCCACGGAAGTGCTCCAGCACGTGCTCGAGCGCGTGCTCGGAGAGGAAATCCATGCCCTGCATGGAGCCCTCGGCCGCGATGGCGGCGCGCTCGAACATGGCAGCCTCGTAGCCCTTCACGGCCTGGCTCCAGTCGGAGTCCGCCGCGAGCGCGAGCCCCAGCTCCAGTCCGTCGAGCATCGCCATGTTCACGCCCTCGCCGCCAAAGGGCGGCATGACGTGGGCCGCGTCCCCGAGCAGCGTCACTCCCGGCCGGTGTGTCCAGCGGTGGCCCACCGGCAGCGCGACGATGGGGCGCGCGGCGATGCTGTCATTGCACGCGTCGATGAACGCGAGCAGGGACGGCGCCCACCCCGGGAGCAGCGCCTTGAGTTGTTCGCGGGCCCGGGCAGGGGAGGACGTATCCACGAGCCCCTGCTGGAGCTGTGCCTCGGACACCCGGAACATGAAGTAGGCGCGCACGTGGCCGTGGCTGCTGCGCTGAGCGATGAGGCCCTGGTTGCCCCCGACCACGGAGATCTTCCCGCGAGGGAGCAGCTTCGCGACCTCCGGATGCCGCGTGTCCACGTCGTCGATTTGCAGCTCGATGAAGAGCACGCCCGTGAAGGCCGGCGTCGCGGAGGACACGAGCGGGCGGACCTTCGACCACGCGCCATCCGCGCCCACCACCAGGTCGAACTCACCGAGCGAACCCGCCGGACCCACGACGCGGTAGCGCCCATCGGGGAGCGGTTCCACGGCGGACACCTTGCTTCCCCAGCGGATCCGCTCCGCGGACAGGCTTTCCAGCAGCAGGGAGCGCAGCTGCGTGCGGTCGATTTCCGGCCGGTCGCCGTCGCTCGCCTCGTTGTGCTGGAAGTGGAGCGTCCCCTGCGCGTCGTAGATGGCGTCACCCTGGTCGTCGTACCGGGCGACGGCCTTGAACTCCGCCTCCAATCCGGCCTCGCGAAGCGCGCGCAGCCCGGAGTCGGCGTGCAGGTCCAGCGAACCTCCCTGGGGACGGGCGAGCGGGTGCTCATCCAGCTCGAACACCGTGGCCGCGATGCCCCGTGTCGCCAGGATCCGCGCCAACGTCAGCCCACCCGGACCACCCCCGATGATTCCCACTGTCTTGGTCATGTGCATAGCTTGCTATGTAAAGTGAGATAGGCTCCTATGCAACCCAAAGGGACCGCCGGGGGTGGGCGCGCCGGATCCTCGTCACGACGTGAGTGGATCCACGGCCGCTTGAGAGGGGAGGGCACCTCACGAGCGTCCGCGTGGGATGCGTGGAACACACGGTGCCGATGCCTCACGCGGACGGTTCGCCTAACGTTCCGCCGCGTGACGGACACCTCCCGCAGCTCCGGGCGCGTCGAACTCGCGCACTTCCTTCGCAGCCGCCGCGAGCGTTTGCTTCCGGAGGACGTGGGACTTCCTTCCGGTTCGCGGCGACGCACGCCGGGCCTTCGCCGCGAGGAACTGGCGCGGCTCGCCGACGTGGGCGTCAGTTGGTACACGTGGCTTGAGCAGGGGAGGGACATCCACGTCTCCGAACCGCTGCTGGAGCGCCTGGTGGTCGCGCTCCGTCTCACGCCGACGGAGCGTCTGCACCTCTTCGCGTTGGCGCACGGCCGGCCCGCGCCCATGCCCGTGCGCTCACCGGAGTCGGTCAGCGACGCGCTTCAACGACTGCTCGATGCGCATCCTTTTCCGGCGCTTGTCTCCACTCGACGGTGGGACATCGTCGCGTGGAACGCGGCGGCGACGGTCCTCTACGCGGACCTGGAACTTCCGGCCTCTTCATTAGAGGAGCGCAACGGCTTGTGGGCGCTGTTCATGAATCCAGAGCGGCGCGCGCGCATGCCTTCGTGGGATGAGGCGGTGCGCCGCGCCGTGGCGGGGTTCCGGATGGACGCCGCGAGGGCCGCGGACCGGTCGGAGTTCGACGCGCTGGCGGAGAAGCTCCAGTCCGCGAGCCCGGAGTTCGCGCGCCTCTGGAGCGAGCACGACGTGGTGGAGACCGCCTCCATGGTGAAGGTGTTCCTCCTTCCGAAGTGGGGGCCCATCGCGTTCGAGAACGTCACGCTCACGTACTCGGAACCCGACGGCCGGGAGCTGCGCGTGTCCTTCTACTCGCCGCGCCCCGGTCCCAACCTGGAGCGCACGCGGAAGTTGTTCCAACCGTCGTCGCCGCCCGGTCCGGACCGGACGTAGCACCCGCGGATCCGAAGGCCGTGCGTCACGGCTTGAAGTGGACGCCGGTCCACGCCTCGCTCGCGGACCACAGCGGGCCGGCCCGCTTCGGATCCACTGCCCAGTCCTTCACGCCGCGCCGGATGGTGGCGTCCGCGGGCGCCATCACGGCGATGTCGACGTTCTCGCAGTAGACGCCGCCCTTGCCCGCGAGCTGGGGGCTGGTCGCGCACCAGACCGTGGTCGCGGCGCCCTGTTCCACTGTCTTCAGCGGTTCGATCTTGTTGGAGTTCTCGACGGAGGCGCGGACCTCCTCCTCGGACATGTGCCGGGCCAGGTCCGTGAGGATGCCGCCGGGGTGGACGGCGAACGCGCGCACTCCGTGGGCCTCGCCGCGCGCATCCAGTCCGACGGCGAAGAGGATGTTCGCGGTCTTCGACTGCCCGTAGGCGACCCACTTGTCGTAGGGGCGCTGCTGGAAGAAGGGGTCCTCGAAGTCGACGCCGGAGAAGAAGTGGCCGCGCGATGACAGGCACACCACGCGCGCGCCGTTCGCCTGCTTCAGCGCGGGCCAGAGCCGGGCGGTGAGCTGGAAGTGGCCCAGGTGGTTGGTGGCGAATTGGGATTCGAAGCCGCGCGCGTCGCGGGTGAGCGGTGAGGCCATGATGCCCGCGTTGTTGATGAGCAGGTGCAGCGGCCGGCCGGACGCGATGAAGCGCGAAGCGAACGCATCGATGGACGCCGGGTCGAAGAGGTCCATGGGCTCCAGCTCCACACGCTCCAATCCAGCGAGCGCGGCGCGCGCCTTGTCGGGAGTCCGCGCGGGGACGATGACGGTGGCACCCGCGGCGTGGAGCGTGCGGGTGGTCTCCAGTCCGATGCCCGCGTAGCCGCCGGTCACGATGGCGACGGTGCCATCCAGCCGGGTGTTGCCGAGCGCCTCGCGTGCAGTGGTGGTCGCGCCGAAGCCGGAGTTCAGGGGCTGCTGTTTCGTGGTCATGGGCACAAGGTGCCGACCCGCGGTCCGCGCGAAAAGAGCGTCAATTCATCCTATGTCTGGCACCACCCGGATGCGGATCCGGGAAGGGGAGGGCGGCACATGGACGCGGTGAAGTTGCGGGTCGCGAGGCCAGCACGGGACCTGGACGCGGTGGTGCGCTTCTACCGGGACGGGTTGGGCTTCGAGGTGCTCGGAGGGTTCGAGGACCACGCGGGGTTCGACGGCGTGATGCTCGGACATGCGGGTGCGCCGTATCACCTGGAGTTCACGGTGGAGCACGGACACGAAGCACCGCGAGCTCCGTCCGAAGACCACCTCCTGGTTTTCTACGTGCCGGACCCGGAGGCGTGGGCGGAGCGGGTCCGATGCATGGAGGCCGCGGGCTTCGCGCCGGTGCGGTCGCGCAATCCGTACTGGGATGCGAACGGAAGGACCTTCGAGGATCCGGACGGCTACCGCGTCGTGCTTCAGCAAGCCGCCTGGTCGCGCTGAACGGTGAAGCGCGGCGGCGCGTGTTCCACGTGGAACGTCTGTGGCCGCGTCGCCCGGATGCGTTCGCGGGTCCCGAGGCTTCGCGTTCCACGTGGAACACGTCATCGAGTTCAGCCGCGTGATGAAGCGAAGTTCGGGACCGTCGCCGTGAATCGCGGCATCGACTCGAGCCACTGGACCTCCATGTGGTGGAGCGCATGGCCAAGGGCTCGGCGCGAAAGCACATGCGGGCCGGACTCCCTGCTCCAGCGTTGGGTGGCTTCCTGTTCCACGTGGAACGTCTGAAGCGGAGTCGCGTGGATGCGTTCGTTGATCATGTGGCTCCGCGTTCCACGTGGAACACGTTCACGGCGAGAGGCGCGAAGCGGAACGCGGACGCACGTGATGCCCACGTTCCACGTGGAACACTCGCGGCTTGAGGGTCCTGCGGATGGGCCCGGCGGTTGATGCGGTTGAGTCCTGGCTGAGCACCACGCGAGGCCGCGTGAAAACCCGTTCATGAAGGACCGAACTCACGTCGTTGTTCGCGCATGGGCATGCAGGTGGACCCGCATCACGCCGCTGCTTCGCACCCAGGCATGCGCATGCACAGGACCTCGCAGTCATGAGCTTCCGCCTGCCATCGGATCCGGTGCGCGACGGGCATCGCTGAAAGGAACGAAGCGATGGAGGCACGGGCTGAGTGGCCGACCGGTGTTCCACGTGGAACACGGCCGACCTCCGGTCCGCGTGTGGAGGCGCTGGCGAACAAGCGTTGAAGCGACACGCGGTTGTTCGTCGTGGCGTTGAACCGTGGCTGTCCTGGAGCGCTTGATGGTGCGAAGGGGAGGGGAGCTGGCGCTCATGCGGCCTCGCATGTTCCACGAGGAACACGCTCCAAGAAGGGGCTCCCCTGGTTGCTCGGACAGCGGTCGTCAGCGTGAGGGGCAGCGCGTCTGATGTGCTGTTGGGGGATGAAGAAGAGACCGCGTGACCGGCTCCACATCAGGCTCGCGGCACGGCGGTTCGCAGGCCTTTGGGTATCGGATCCGGACAAGCATCCATGCGGCGGTTCATGGATGGCGGATGCGAAGCGCGGTGGATGAAAGAGAGCCCCAGGCCGGTTGCTCCTTCCCCAACCACGGTTCGAATCGCGCGTGCTGGAAGTGGTTCAGGCACTTCCCCTTCGCGGCCTCCGTGACGTGTTCCACGTGGAACGTCCCGGCATGGATGCGGCGCTTGAAGTGAGCAACGCGCTCAACAGGCATCAGCGAGTTCATGGCCGATGAAGCAGATGGAGGCGACTGCGTGTTCCACGTGGAACGTCCTGGTGGATCCACTGCCTTGCGGCGCCGTGTTCAGGAACGGTTCGGGACGGGTCTTCATCTGCGTGAGTTCGCGGATGCGTGAGCGTGTTCCACGTGGAACCTCATGGTGGTGGACCGTGCCTTCCGCGACCACGGTCCGCATGAAGCGCTGAAGGCTCTGTCGAAGCGCAGTGGTGGGGTTGGCTTGAGCGTGTTCCACGTGGAACGTGCCGGTGGATCCACTGCCTGGGCATGGTCAGACCGCTACGGCTTCCGGACCGTGCTTCCACCTGACCGTGTTCGCGGATGCGTGAGCGTGTGCCACGTGGAACGTCCAACGTGAGAACCAACGGGGCGGACAGAAGGGCCCACGCAGATGCTGGACTGGTGCTCGCCGCATGCGCGCGAGATGGCGTGAACGTGTTCCACGTGGAACGGGCCATGCGGGCCTGCCGTCTTGATGGGGTGCCGTTGTCCGCGATGGATGCCGGGCCTTTCTCCGCGCAGGTGCTCACGACCGCATGCGCGTGTTCCACGTGGAACAGCGTGGCCTGTGTTGGGCCATGACTCGGAACCGTCGTTGTCCGCGCAAGATGCTGGGCCTTCTTTCGCGCCGCCTGTTCGAAACGGTGTGGCGGGGTTCGCGTGAAGCAGCGACGCTGAACCACGGACTTGGGCTGATGGGATCCACGCTGAATGCCGCGCTTCGCATCGTGTGCTCGCCGCCGCGTGAGCGTGTTCCACGTGGAACCTGCTGGCACGTGTGCGCGGCCTTGGGTTGGCGTGGTCCGCGAAACGCGCGGAGCGTTCTTCCGCATGGCGTGGTCCGTGCGCTCATGCGTGTTCCACGTGGAACGCGCGGCATGGATGCCCGGCCTGTCGTTGGCGTGGTCCGCGAAACGCGGCGGACTGCTCCTCCGCATGGCGATGCTTGCCCTCATGCGTGGTCCACGTGGACCGGCGGCCTTGATGGACGGCCTTCAACTGACGCGGTTCCGAAAAGTCAGACCGCGCTTCCACGTGGCGGTGCTCGCATCGGTGGACGGTTGCTCATGTGAACGGCGCACCTGCGATGCCCTCGCCTGCGTTGGACGGGGTTCGTGGGAAGTGCCCAGACCGCCCGGCCGCATCACGCTGCTCGGGTTTGCTGATGCAGCTACGGAAACGGCTGGCGTGAGCGACTTCGGTTGGCGCGGTTCGCAAAAAAACACAGGGGCGTTCTTTCGCGGCGTGGTGCTCGCAGCGGCATGGCGCGTGTTCCACGTGGAACCGCCGGTGGTCGTGGCTGGGCCCAGCGCATCCACCTGATGGGGGCGTGAACGGGAACCCGGTGACTCGCCACGTGTCATGAGGCGCGGGTTCGCATCGCGTGCCGTGCTCCCCATCAAGCGCGGCTCCGTGGTCCGAAGGCGGTGACGTGCGGCTGGTCCCTGCGATGACGGTTCACGGTCGAAGTCCGTTGGCCGCATCGCCCGTTCGACGCCACGAATCCAGGCATCGCCATCCATGGTCCGCGCGGGTGCCGGAACCGATGATGGAAGCCGTGCCGCGCGGCGGTTCGCTCACCCCATGCGGTGCGCCGCACGAACCGCCAACTCACGACCCGAGGCCGACATGGCGGAGCAGCTGTCGCAGATACGCGTTCCACGTGAAACCACCGGCGCGGCCCACGTGAAGTGGCGGCGGTGGCACCGCGCTCGGCGGTTCGATTCAGCGGAGGTGCTCGGCGGGACTTCGCATCCGGTTGGGCGCCGACCCGGATGCCATCCGGCGTGCACCGCGAACCGTGCGGCGTTCACCCGGTCCCATCCCTCAACGTGGCACGGACGCGCATCCGGTCGGCGCTCCAGGGATCCGCGGAGGTGGCGCTCACGTGGAGGGCCTCGCCCCGGATGGCTGGAACGCCTCGTTCAGCGGCGAGCTTGAGAAGCTCACGCGTCCACGCCGCCCCGAATCTGGAACCCACGACTTGAAGTCGCCGGACCGGTGCGCGGACTCACGCGGCCACCTCGTCCCCAAACCGGCGCGCACCCACCCGCGCCGAACGCGAGCTCGAACCGGACGCCCAAACCCAACGCGCGAACCGCATCGCCGCACCAGCCCGCGCGAAATCCCCGCGCCGCACGGACCCACGAAGCCCAACCCGTTCCACATGAAACGCCGGACCCGCGAACCGCGCGAAGCCTCCACCACGAACTCGCCGCGCGCGACCCCCTGAAAAACCCAACACCCTTCCGCCCCGCACGGAATCGCCGGCCAGAAAGCAGCCGAGCAGGCACGCGCAGCCCCCCTCATCCGCGCGAAATTCCGCCACCCACGGGTCCCCGAGCGAGGGGACGGGCAGGGCTTGAGTCCCACCTTGGATGGGAAATTGATCCATCCTCGAACCCCGTGCTAGCTGCCTGATCAGGCTCCGATTCGCGCGCACGTCCGCGCGAACCGCGGGCGGGGCTCTGGCGTCAGCCGGGGCGAGAGAGGATGGGCCACGTGGGTCGTATCATCTGCATCTCCAACCAGAAGGGCGGCGTGGGTAAGACCACCACCGCCATCAACCTCGCAGCGAGCCTCGCTTCCGCGGAGCGCCGCACCCTGCTGGTGGACATGGACCCCCAGGGCAACGCCGGCAGCGGCCTGGGCCTCAAGCGCGAGAACCTCACCGGCACCGTCTACGACGCGCTCCTCGGCGGCCGCCCCGCAGCCGAGCTCATCCACCCCACCGAGCTGCGCTTCCTCCAGGTCATCCCCGCCACGCCCGACCTCACCGGCGCGGAGGTCGAGCTCGTCAACCAGGAGCGCCGCGAGTTCCGCCTGCGCGAAGCCCTGCTGCCGCTCAAGGACAAGTACGACTACATCATCATCGACTGTCCGCCCTCGCTCGGCCTGCTCACGCTCAACGCACTGGTGACCGCGGACTCCGTCCTCATCCCGCTCCAGTGCGAGTACTACGCGCTCGAGGGCCTGTCCCAGCTCACGCACACCATCGACCTGGTCAAGCAGGGGCTCAACCCCTCGCTGAAGATGGAGGGCATCCTCCTGACCATGTTCGACGCGCGCGCCAACATCGCCCACCAGGTCGTGGACGAGGTGCGCGGCTACTTCAAGGACCAGGTCTTCCAGGCCGTCGTGCCGCGCAACGTGCGCCTGTCCGAGTGCCCGTCCTTCGGCAAGCCCATCATCCTGTACGACATCAAGTCCAAGGGCTGCGAGAGCTACCTGGCCCTGGGCCGCGAGCTGATGCGCCGGGACTCCCCCAAGCCGTCCAAGCGCCGGGTCGCCTGACCGGTCGCCTCCTTGATAGAGCGATGTGAATGGTGGGACCGGGTGCCCGGTTCGCCGTGAAGCACTCAAGGCCCATGCGCGCCGGCCCCACGCCGGCGCGGGAGTTCCCAACCGCCGTGCAGAAGAACGCTGACACCCAGAAGCGCGCCCTGGGCCGGGGCCTGTCCGCCCTCATCCCCCAGGC
>NZ_RAWR01000106.1:0-33953 GCF_003986945.1 Corallococcus sp. AB018
GCCGATGCCCAGCGAGCCGCGCATGGGGCCATCCAGCAGGAAGCCATGCACCACGCCCAGCGCGAACAGCGGGAGCATGGACACGACCATGACGGGCCAGATGAGCTTCTGGCTCAGGCGGGGGGCATCGCCCTCGCGAGGCTCCAGCATGCGGGCGCTGAGGAAGTAGTACTCCAGGCCGTGCATGCCCGGGAGCATCACGTAGCCCCAGGACGGCGCCACGAGCGCCAGGCCGGTCGCGGTCGCCATGCCCAGCAGGTACAGCACCTTGGGGCCGCTGGCGGTGCGGGAGCGGAGCACGGCGCGGAAGAGCAGGAGGAAGTAGCCCAGCCAGATGGCGATGAGCACGGGCAGCGTCTGCCACGGAAGGACGACGCCCTGGCCCACGTCGAGGTAGGCGGGGGCGTTCGGGGCGGCGGACTCGGCGACGAAGAAGATGCGGACGAGGAGGACGGAGAGGAGCAGCGGGACGTAGAGCTGCTGGAGCTTGCGCTCGAGCGGGGAGGGCGCGGGGAGGCCCGCCTGTCCGCCGCGCAGGCCATGCAGGGACCACAGGCCCCGGTGCTGGGACAGGGTGTGGTGCATGCCGAAGACGTTGAAGATGACGGCCACGGCGAAGGTGTGGATGGAGCGGTCGGCGTAGAAGGTGAAGAACAGCGCCGCGCCCACGCCGAGCATGGCCAGCGCGCCGGCGAGGAGGGTGCGCGGCTGGTGGGGCGCGGCGGTGAGCACGTCGCGGTGCACGCCGAAGAGCAGGAACGTGAGGATGACGTGCGTGGCGTTGCCCAGGAGGTTCTGGGCGGTCCAGCCCAGGAGCCGGTGGGCGTTGTCCGCGGCGGCAGGGGCGAGGAACGCGCTGGCGACGGCGGCCACCCCGGTCAGCGCCAGGGGGATGCTCAGGATGGCGAGGTCGGCCCGGGGCGAGAACAGCCACAGGCGGCGAAAGCGCAGGGAGCCGGGCGCGGCCGGCATGTCCTGCTCCGTGGCGGTGGCGACTCCGGGGCTCAGCGGTGTCATGGGACGGGGAGTATACCGGGTCTCCAGGGGGCCAGAACCCGCGCCACCCTGCCTGCCAGGCGGGAGTACGACACGAGCCTGTGACGCTGCCTCCGTGAAATGCGGAACGGGGGAGCGGTCGTGGCAAACCCAGGGCGGAAAGTACACACGCTGCCGATAGGACTTGCAGTGGCGCAAGTGTTGATTTTCGCGGTCACTGAAATGCAAGACTATGTCTTGTGGTGAGTTCCCGACAAAAGATAGGGTATGGATATTCCCGGGCATCGCTGACCGGGAGGGGACTCTTCCAAGAGTGAGGGGCGATTGTCTTTCCGGTCATGGGTGTGGGGAGCGCTGGCGGGAGGAGTCCTGCTGTTGGCGTGCAATGAGTCGAGACCTCCAGTTGGCGCCACGGAGGAGGTAGCGGCACCTTCAGGGGTGGAACGGAGACCAGGTGGCCCGGCTGGACACGTGCCTCCTGGGCGCGACGACGCCTCGGACGGAGACGTACGCTTATGATCGCACGCTGCGTTTGGTGGGAGCGGGACGGCCGACGGGCAACTTCGCGGCGACAGGTGGCTCGTTCGAATCACGGACGTATCAATACGATGGTCGCGGCAACCGGACCCAGTTGGAGGAGGACGGATTCATCTACGACCTGACCGCTGGGACAGCCCCGGCGGTGGACCAGCTGACGGGGTGGGGTTCATCGGCCAGTGGCAGCTTGCTGAAATACACCCTGTCGCATGACGAAGACGGCCGAGTGACGCAGAAGCGGTGGGCGGCGACCATGTCAGGTGGACCTGTCTACACGCTGGGGTTCGAGTATGGACAGACAGTAGGCGTGGCCACGGAGACCGTGTTCCGTGCCGTCAATGTCAACGGCGCGTACTACAACTACTTCTATGATGCGCTGGGCCGCCGGCGGCTGAAGTCGAACCCGTATGGAACGACGGACGAGTACTTCCACTCGGTGTCGAACCGGATGCTGACGGACCGGGGCAACAATGGTTTGGCCACTCCGATTGGCCACTTCACCCTGGATGACTATGTGTGGTTGGCGGGGCGTCCGGTTGCGCTCGTGCGTGGGAAGTTCAGCGCGGCGTGGGCGCGGCAGCCAGACGGCACTGGGGATTGTTCTCGTGATGGCGAGTCAGTGGCGTGTGGCGTGTATTTCCCGGTGACGGACCACATTGGAAAGCCGGTGATCATGTTGGACGCTTCGCGACGGGTGACAGGGGCCGCAGACACGGACCCCTTCGGGCACGTGAACCGGGTGACGCACCACGCGGAGACCGCGCACCCTTACGCGCACAGCACGTCCGCAACGCTGGCGATGTTCTCCCAGCCCAAGGAGAGCACCTCAGTTCAAGTACGGATGCGCGCGCGCTACCATGTTGTGGACACGGAGCCGGGGGCGGATTTCGTGCGCTTGGTGGATCCGGATACGAGCAGTGTCCTCGACAGCCAGTCGGGAGAGCGCCGGGGGCAAGTGACAACGGCATGGGTGGTGCCGTCCAATGGCAACCTGACCGTGGGATTCAGTTCGAACGCCAGTGGCTTGACCAGCTATCAGGGCGTCGCGGTCGAGGGGTACGAGTACCAGCGGTACCAGGCCGGGGCTCAGGCCCTCTGGATTCCGCTTGGCTTCCCCGGCCAGTACCATGACGCGGAGACCGATCTCTTCGAGAATTGGAACCGGTTTTATGATCCGGCATCGGGGCGGTATCTTCAGCCAGAGCTTCTTCAGCAGAATCCAAAGTGGATTTAAAGGCAGGTGCTGCGTGGTGTTCCTGCGCTGGCCTACCTCTATGCTGGGAACAATCCGATTTCATGGTTTGATTCAACGGGCCTGGATGTTCAGAACAACTCAAACGATGGTGTTTGGATTTCAGGGGAACACGGCGAGCAATACTACTTGGCGCCTGGTGATACTTTCTATGGCAACCAGGATGGTGTTTATTCGGGGCACAAGGGAGTGTATAAAGCAAACAATGGTGTTAACATTGTTATTAATCCTGATGGATCGATTAATACATTTGATGGGCCTGATTTGTCGCGCTTTGTGCAGGGATTTGGCGAGAATAGCGTGGGATCGCACCTGTTGCCCTTCGGCCTCAGGGAGCGTACGGGCGGTCCCAAAGACGACGATTTCTCTGTCCGAAATAAGTGGGCGGACAATCCCAATGTCAACAGTCCGAGTGGATCGATGTGTGGGGGTGGGAAATAGCGGTTTGGTTTGAATGTGTTCCAGGGGGATGTTGAGTCTTCCCCCTGGGGCCGACCGGCATATGAACCGCTGCTCCTAGAATGAACTGGCCCCCATTCGCCATGCAGCACAAGTTCGCCTGGGCTAGGAACCGGATCGTCTTCCGCCAATGAACCACGTCGCTGAAATGGAAACATCCACCCGCTG
The DNA here is from genome assembly GCF_003986945.1 of Corallococcus sp. AB018. Lineage (NCBI taxonomy): Bacteria > Pseudomonadati > Myxococcota > Myxococcia > Myxococcales > Myxococcaceae > Corallococcus > Corallococcus sp. AB018. The sequence goes on from NZ_RAWR01000106.1 coordinate 3,413, forward strand.
GCTTCGCCGGTTGGGGATTATTGGTCTGCTGTGCTGGTTCGTGCCGTCGGTAAGCGTTTTGCTCGTGTTGAGCGTCTTGGGGTTTTGCGAATTCCTGTTGTCTGATTCGCATCCCTTTCCCGGTGATCCACCTGCCGCAGACATGCTCACAGAGATTGCGCTCAGTGGATGGTTGTTCATCCTTGTTGGATACGTTCCCTTCTTCGTTGCTCGGAAAGAATCCGATAGAATTCTTCGGCTCTGGCGAAGGGTGATCCCCCCGTTGATCCTGCTATCATTCCTCGCGATGTCGTCGGCCCTTGCTCAGGTTGGCCGAAGACATTGGGGCGAATGGGGTCTGCTCAAGGCCATGCTTCAGGACAACGAAGCCCGGGTTCGTAGATTCTCAAGCCGTGCCGATGGTGCCTTGTCGGAGGAGGAGTTCGCGCAAGCGAAAGCGTGGTTGCTGACGCAGCCTGCCACCTTCCACTTTGATGCGGAATCTGAACCCGTCAGGATTCATATGAGGAGAACCGTCCCTCCCTACCTCGGCGTCGATTTCGGCCAGGGGCAGAATGCGGTCTTCGATCCGGTGACGATGATCTGCATCTATTCGGATTGAGAGGTGTCGATGAGAAAAGATTGGACCTGGCCTACTGAGGGATTGGCCGGCGTTGTTTCGGGTCTGAAGGTGCTCGGCCCGGAGGTGTCGCAGGAGATATGCGACCAGTGGTGGCAGACCTTCCTGCCCGGATTCATAGCCAGGGATATTGGCCAGTCCATCTTCGTCTTCGCCAAAACGGTCCAGGTGAAGATGATGCTCAAAGCGGAGGTGCACTACTCCCGGCAGCAGCAGGGCGGTGTGTTCCACGTCGTATCGGAGCCCTTGCTCCCGGTCCTTCGCATCGAGGCCGCGTCACCACCACCCCTGAACATCCTGGAGGCAATGGTCTGGGCGTCTCCACGCCACGGATCCCCTGGGTGGTGCGCCATCTGCCCCGAGTCCATGGAGTGGTCCATGGTCGTGGAGCATGACGGCCCCTACTTCCTGAAGCCCGCGCCCTGCATGGATCCGCCCCTCGGGGACTCTCCGTAGGAGACGGGGTTCATCCTCCACCCACCCCGTGCTAAAACGGGAAGGTCCATGGAAGGCCGACTGCATCTGAAGAACTGCGCCGTGTTCTGTGCGGACGGTCGCGTCCGCCACGGCATGGCCGTCGTGGTCGAAGAGGGCATCATCCGCCGCGTCGCCCCCGACGTCGAGGTGCCCGTGCTCCCCGGTGACTGGGAGGTCGCCTGTCGCGGCCGCCTCGTCGCCCCCGGGCTCGTGGACTGTCACTCGCACATGGTCAACGGGCAGCTCCTGCCCCCCAATGGCGACTTCCTCCTGCGCCAGCCCCGCTCGCGTCTGGAGCGCATGCGCTCGGTGGCCATGTGGATGGAGTGGTCGGCGTAGAGGAAGAACAGCGTTGCTTCTGCAGCGAGAATGGCCAGCGCACCGAGGGGTTGGCCTGATGGACGCGCCAGAGGCACCCGTTCTGTTTCGCGCTTCGATGGGAAGGCCCCAGGCCTGGTGGGACCGGCTCTTCCTGGGGCTGGTGTCGACGGGCGCAGCGCTGTTCTACGCCGGCTTCGGGGTCCCCTGGTCTGGAAGCCAACTGGCGCCGGGACTCAGCGCGGAGAAGGTCCGCTCCGTGTCTCTGAGGATGTCCGAAGATGAGGTGGTTCAACGCCTGGGCATGCCTCTGGCTCGGGAGGTGAGGCCATCGGGAAGGCTCTCCTGGGACTACGCGAAGCCGGTTGCGAAGGTTCGGCGGTATCCGAAGGTCTACGTCACCTTCGAGTCAGGACGCGTTTTCGCGGTCGAGGTGGAACTCAAGACCTTCTGGGGTGTCGATGAGGAGGTCCTCTATCTGCGGACCTCTGACCGCATCATTGAAAGGCCTGACCTTGATGACGTCCTCCCTTGAGCCGAGCTGCCGGCGTGGACAAGGGCGAAAGCCACTTGGGATGATGGAACTTGTGAGAGGACTTTCTGTGGGCCTTGGACGGTGGATGCTCTGGGTTCGTATTTTCCGGAAGAGCAGGGGGCTTTCCGGTGGGGTGGTGTTGCTTCTGGCTGCCTCGTGCGCAAGAGACTTGGACTATCATCAGGAGTGTCGGTCGGATGATAGCTGTAGACAAGGTCTGGTCTGTATGACGGGCTATAGGCATGGGCGCAGTTGCTCGTTGTTTGGGCGCTACAGTACTTGTGAGCAGCCGTGTGCCAGGGATGCTGATTGTCCTGCTGGACTTGAGTGTAAATTGATTCAGCCAGGGCCAGATCATTCGTCTTGCCAGAGGGAGTGGAGGTGAGCCATCGATAGGAGTTGGGTGTGGACCCTGGCGGCAGGCTTGCTGGTCATCGTGGTGATTCCCGCGCTTGCCATCTATGTGTCGGGAAGAACGCGAATCGTCCTCGTGAATGAGACCGGGAGCGAGTTGCGTGTCTTGACTGCTCGGATTCCTGGCGAGGAATGCGCTTTTGAGAAGGTCCCTGTTCATGGCCGGGTCGTCTGTCAGGGACGCGCGAACGCGGATGGAGACCTGTCCGTTGACCTCGAGTTCGCGGATGGCGGCAAGGTCCAATTGGAAACAGGTGCGTTCGTGAATCCGCTGCTCGGATTGCAAGGAGTCGCGACCGTCAACGCAGACGGTGGAGTCAGCCTGGAGTGGGGCTGATTGCCGTCACGGGGCCTCCTGGAAATTATTCCCGCGCGGTGGAAGCCCGAGACGCATGAACTGGCAGGTGAGAACATGAAACCCGAATGGCCTTTGCTGGCGCTGCTGATTCTCCTTTCTTCCTGTGTTGTTGGCCGTGGTCCCAAGATGGCCCCAGTTCATGTTCAAGAGGGCGGGAACTGCAAGCGTAGCGCCGACTGCGAAGAGGATCTGGATTGCATGATCTGGTCGCTGACACCAGGTTCAGGTACCTGTCAGCGGGCGTGCGAAGAGACTTCGGACTGCCCGAGCGGCGAGCAGTGCGGCGGGGGATTTTTTACCGATGGGCCAGGATCTTTTTGCACCCCTCCGGGTGACTCCTGATGGAGATGCGTTCAGACATGCCCCACTGGCACAACCACCACGGAGGGCATCATTGAGAGGCCCGACCACGATGACTGCCTTCCGTCGGACTGAGGCATGGAGGGGTCATGCGGCTCGTTGCTTCGACGCTGCTATTCGTCCTGCTCGGCGTGCACATGGGCTGCAAGCGAGGTGCGGACCCCAGAGAAGTCCCTGCGGCCGTGCTTGAGCGGATTGGAACGGAGTGTTTCCCAGCGGGAGGCTGCGGGACTGGCCTGGTATGTGCCGGCCGCACGAATTTCGCTCACGTTGACGCGGGGTCTACCTGTGAGCTTGTTTGTGACCCGTGGAACGACTCGGTATGTCCCGAGAAGTGGCTCTGCGTGAAGACCTCCGATGGCCGAGCCGCGGGGCTTCTCGGACATTGTATCCGTGCCTCGGAGATGTGACGGATGACTGCGACCTCCCAGGAAATGAAAGTGGCGTCGCCCCCGCTGGTGCTCCGGGCTGCCATGGTCGTGTCCGCTCTGGTCTGGGTCTACCACCTCCTCATCCTGCCGCCGTTTCCACTCGCCTCGTACCTCTCAAGCCTCCTGCGAGGCCTGCTCCATGGCTTTGCACTGGTCGTCTTGGCGTTGGGCGGGGTGTCGCTCGCCTTGCACCGAGGGCCTCTGCCGCGCTGGCGTTGGACGTGGATGGCGTGGCTCGTCGTGGCTGTCGGGTGGTTCCCATTGACGACGCTGGCTGCGATGTTGGGGTTCGGTCCAGTCGTCATGGTTCTGGTTGCTGAAGCTGTTCGTCTGCCGCCATGAGGGGTTTGGCGCCGTCTGGGGAAACGAGCGATTCTTCCGGGACCTGGGTGTTGTTCCCGCGCGGCAGAAGCGCGAGACGTATGAATTGGTAGGTGAGCCCATGGCTCCTGCTGCCTGGTCACTGCTCATGCAGGGAACGCCCATCCCGTAGGACGGTCATGCGATTCGTACAGATTGTCTGGATCTTCGTTGGGGCGTACCTGGGGCCGCTGCCCTGGGTCTTTCTCATGGGTGTCTTGCCCGGAGGGTGGTCTCGTTGGCTGATGGGGCTGGACGTCCCGTTGGGACCGGGGATGACCCTACCCGGGCTCGCGGTGATGTTGCTGCTGTTAGCGACACTGGGAGCGTTCGCCGCGCTCTGGGTGTGGAGGTGGCGCTTCGAGCGCCGAACCCAGGGATGAGCGTGTCTCCTCGTTGGCTCCCACGATTGGGAGTCGTTGGATTGGTGTGTGGCTTCGTGCCGTCGGTGGGCATCGCGGTTGGGCTGTGTGCCCTGGGAATTGGCGGCATCGTGTGGGGGGATCCGCACCCCTTCCCTGGTGACCCACCCGTGGACATGCTCGCGGAGGTCGCGCTCTTTGGATGGCTGCTCCTCCTGGTGGGCCATGGGTGCTTCTTCGTCGCCCGGAGGGAGGCTGATCAGATCGTCCAGTTCTGGCGATGGGTGATGCTTCCGTTGACCCTGGTGTCGTTCCTCGTGCTGCTGCCAGTCTTTGCGCAGATTGCTGGCAGACATTGGGGTGAATGGGGCCGTCTCAAGGCCGCTCTTCACGACAACGAGGCCCGTGTCCGTGCATTCTCGAGCCGGGCGGATGGTGTCTTGTCGGAGGAGGAGTACGCGCGGGCGAAGGCGTGGTGGCTGGATCAGCCCGCCACCTTCCGCTTCGAGACGGAGCCTGAGCCCGTCAGGATTCACTTGAGGAGGACCAACCCTCCGTATCTGGTGGTCGATTTCGGAGAAGGCCAGAATGCGGTCTTCGATCCGGTGACGATGCACTGCATCTACTCAGATTGACGAGAGGTAGGAGTCCGCGTGGGTCTGTGTCTTGTTGTCCATGAAGGTGATGAGGATGTGGAGGAGGTCGCGGTTGGCGGTTACTCGGACTTCAACGCGTTACGTGACTATGTCACTCGCGAGCTGGAGGCCGGGAAGCCGGGCTCTCGGTTCCCTGTGCTCATCGTGCACTCGGATTGTGATGGCGAGTGGTCCGTTCCCGAATGCGAGCGGTTGCGCGAGGAACTGGCGGTCATCGCAGGGGAGATGCAGGCGCGCCCGCCGGTCGCTTTTGCGTCGGAGTGGCAACGAAGCGAGGCGGGTTCCATGGGGCTCGTGCCTCGAAACGCGTTCGAGTCGTTCCTCGCCGTGAGTGGTGGCTTCCTGGTGGAGGCCCTGCAGGACCTGGTGGAATTCGCGCTCGAGCGCCGGGCTCCCATCTCGTTTCAGTGAGTTCCCGGGTCGGCGGCCTGCATGGATTCGCCCTTCGGGGACTCCAGGTAGGAGACGGGGTTCATCCTCCACCCACCCCGTGCTAAAACGGGAAGGTCCATGGAAGGCCGACTGCTTCTGAAGAACTGCGCCGTGTTCCGTGCGGACGGTCGCGTCCGCCACGGCATGGCCGTCGTGGTCGAAGAGGGCATCATCCGCCGCGTCGCCCCGGACGCCGAGGTGCCCGTGCTCCCCGGTGACTGGGAGGTGGCCTGTCGAGGCCGACTCGTCGCCCCCGGGCTCGTGGACTGTCACTCTCACATGGTCAACGGGCAGCTCTTGCCCCCCAATGGCGACTTCCTCCTGCGCCAGCCCCGCTCGCGCCTGGAGCGCATGCGCTCGGTGGCCAACCTCCTCACCGCCGAGGACGTGGAGGTACTGACCCGCTTCGCCGCCGCCCGCGCGCTGCTCGATGGCGTCAGCCTCGTCGTGGACCACCTGTCGTGCCCCACCGACGTCGCCGGCGCCCTGGAGGCCCAGGCCCGCGCCGCGAACACCCTGGGCATTCGCCTGGTCACGTCCCACTCCACGCACAGCCTGGATGGCGCCGATGTGGCCAACGCCCAGGCGGATGCCAACGCCGACTTCGTCCGCCGCTACCGCGAACACCCCCGCGTCCGTGGCGCACTCGGCTTCCACGCGTCCTACACCTGCGAGGACCCGCTCCTGTCCCGCATCGCGGAGCTGCGCAAGGAGCTGAACGCGTCCGTCGTGTTCCATATCGCGGAGAACGAGGACGACCTCTCCACCACCTACGCCACGCACGGCCGCCGCGTCGTGCCGCGCCTGGACGCGCTGGGCCTGCTGGGGCCCCACGCCATCGCCGGCTATCCGCGCGCCGTGGAGCGCTCCGAGTCCGAGCGGCTGGCCGCCTCCGGCACCTTCATCGCCCTCACGCCCCGCGCCACCCGCTCCATGGACCGCGCGGCCGAATCCGCCGACGGCGCGCTGTCCAGCCTCCACCTCGTGGGCCTGGGCACCGGCGGTCATGGCACCCTCCAGGAGGAACTGGCCGGGGCGCTCGTCAGCATGCTGTCCCTGGCGCGCTCCGGCCGCATGCCGGACCTGGATGACTCGCTGGCGCACCTGTTCGTCAGCGGCCCCGCGGAGCTGTGCACCCGCCTGTACGGCAAGCCGTCGGGCGGCGTGGACGAGGGCAGCATCGCGGACCTCGTCGTCTACGACGCCATCCCCGCCGCGGACCCGGAGACGGGCTACGCGCCCTTCCTCCTGGGGCAGCTCACCGCCGCCCGCGTGGCGTGGACCATCGTGGATGGCCGCGTCTGCGTCCGCGAGGGGCAGCTGCTGGGCAGCGACTTCGTGGACCTGGCCCGGGACGCCGCCGCCGCGCTCGGCCGCGTCTGGTCCCGCGCACGGCTGGGTTCGTAGGGTAGAAGGGGCGCGTGAGTGCCCTGCCTCCCCGCCTCGTGGACCTGCTGCGCGCCTCCCGCGCCCGCCGGGGTCCGCTGCTCTCGGACCCCGCCACCTCCGCCTTCCGCCTGCTGAACGGCGCCGCGGACGGCGTGCCCGACGTGACGGCGGACGTCTTCGGCGACGTCGTCGTGGTCAGCCTCTACCGCGACCTGACGGATGCCGAGGAAGTCACACTGCTCGACGCCGCCGTCGCCGCGTGGACGCCCCGGAGCGTCTACCTGAAGCGCCGTCCCCGTGAGGCTCGCGTGCTCGCCAACGTGGCGAAGGACGCGCTCGCTCCGGAGTCCGCCGCGCGGGGTGAACCCGTGGAGGACTTCGTCTCCAAGGAGAACGGCCTGTCCTTCCACATCCGCCCCGGACAGGGCCTCTCCGTGGGCCTCTACCTGGACATGCGCGACACCCGCGCGTGGCTCCAGGCCCAGGCCTCCGGCCTCACCGTCCTCAACCTCTTCGCGTACACCTGCGCCTTCGGTGTCGCCGCGACCGCCGGGGGCGCGAAGCGCGTGCTCAACATGGACGCCAGCCGCCGCGTGCTCGAATGGGGCGAGGAGAACGCGCGCCTCAACGGACAATCCGTGGAGCGCTACGACTACGTGGCTGGCGATGTCTTCGATTGGCTCGGGCGGCTCGCGAAGAAGGGGGAGTCCTTCGATGTCGTGGTCGCGGACCCTCCGTCGTTCTCCACTACCAAGACGACGCGCTTCTCCGCCGCTCGCGACTACGCCCGGCTGGCGGAAGCCGCCGCGAAGGTGGTTGCTCCCAGGGGCCGCCTGGTCGCCTGCTGCAATCTGGCGGGACTGCCTTCGCGCCGCTTCGAAACCATGGTGCTGGAAGGTGTGACGCGGGCTGGCAGGACGGGGAAGGCAGTGGGGTCGCTCGGTCCCTCGGGGCTCGACTTTCCGACACCTCCGGGTGAGGAACCGGCACTCAAGGTGCACGTCGTCCAACTTCGTTAGCGCCTCCGGGCGGGGCGCGGCTACATTGCTTCCATGGCTCCCGCCGCCTCCTCGCCTCCGCGCGATGCGTTCCGCTTCGGCAACTACCGGCTCATCGATCGGATCGCCGTGGGGGGCATGGCGGAGATCTTCCTCGCGCACCAGTTGGATGCCAGCGGCGAAGAGACGCCCATCGTCATCAAGCGCATCCGCCCGCATCTGTCCAAGCACGCGGCCTTCGTGAAGATGTTCCTCAACGAGGCGCGGCTGGCGGCCCAGCTCAATCACCCCAACATCGTGCAGATCCACGACCTGGGGAAGATCGTCGACAGCTACTTCATCGCCATGGAGTACGTGTCCGGCCGGGACATGCGCCGCGTCGTGCCCAAGGCCGAGTCCCTGGGGATTCCCTTCCCCATGGTGTACGCGCTGAAGATCGCCTCCTGCGTCTGCGCGGGCCTGCACTACGCGCACCAGAAGAAGGACCGCTACAGCAACCCGCTCAACATCGTCCACCGCGACGTCACGCCGGAGAACATCGTCGTCGCGTTCGACGGCTCGGTGAAGGTGCTCGACTTCGGCATCGCCAAGGCCGCCAACCAGGTGGAGGAGACGCGCTCGGGAGAAATCAAAGGCAAGCTCAGCTACCTGTCCCCGGAGCAGTGCCTGGGCCGGCCGCTGGACTGCCGCAGCGACATCTTCTCGCTGGGCACCGTCCTCTACGAGTGGCTCACCGGCTTCAAGCTCTTCACCGGCGACTCCGACGTCGCCGTCATGCGCAGCATCACGGAAGCCAAGATCTACGCGCCGTCGTACTTCCGCGAGGACCTGCCGGAGCGCGTGGAGGCCATCCTGATGCGCGCGCTCGCCCGCGACCGCGAGCGCCGCTACCAGACGGCGTTGGACATGCAGCGCGACCTGGACGCCTTCCTGGAGTCCTACGACTTCACGCCCTCGCCGCTGCACCTGGCCAACTTCGTCAAGCAGCTCTTCGAGGACGAGCGCCCGCAGGAATTGAAGCGCCTGTCCACGCGCCAGTCCTCCGCGCCCACGTCGGAGATGGCGCTGGAGCTGTCGGAGGTGGCGGCGTCCGTGGACGGCCCGCCCACGGAGGCCATGCACCTGGACGACCTCCCCGCCACCGAGCCGCGCCTGCTCGCGCTGACGGTGGACCCGGCGGTGTATGAAAAGCTGGAGGCCCAGGCGCGCAAGGCGAACGTCTCCCTGGCGAAGCTCGCGGCGGATGTGCTGGAGGGATGGCTGAAGACGCGCTGATTGCGTGCCTTTGCTTGCCTTGCCCATGCCCCGGCTGAAGTTGACGCTCGAATACGAAGGCACCCGGTACGTGGGCTGGCAGGTGCAGCCCAATGGCCCGTCCATCCAGTCCACGCTCCAGGACGCGCTCCAGAAGCTCCTGGGGGAACGCGTCTTCGTTGCGTCCGCCGGCCGCACTGACTCGGGCGTGCACGCGACGGGGCAGGTGGCCAGCTTCGACACGCAGCGCGTGCTTCCGATGAAGGCCTACACCATGGGCCTCAACGGCATCCTCCCGCCGGACATCGCGGTGGTGGCCGCGGAGGAGGTGTCGCCGGAGTTCGACCCGCGCCGCTGGTCGCGCGGCAAGCGATACCGCTACCGGGTGAGCAACCGGCGCATGCGGTCCCCCCTGTTGCGCACGACGCACTGGGAGGTGTTCGCCCCGTTGGACGTGGAGGCCATGCGCCGCGCGTCCCAGGCCCTGGTGGGCCGGCACGACTTCTCCGCGTTCCGCGCCGCGGACTGCCAGGCGAAGCACGCGGTGCGCGAAATCCGGCAGGTGCTCGTGGAAGGCACGTCCGGCGACACCGTGGCCTTCGTGGTGGAGGGCACCGCCTTCCTCAAGCACATGGTGCGCAACCTGGTGGGCACGCTGGTGGAGGTGGGGAAGGGCCGCCGCCCCGAGGCCTGGGTGGCAGAAGTGCTGGCCTCGCGCGAGCGCAAGCTGGCCGGGGCCACCGCGCCGCCGCAGGGGCTGGTGATGGAGGAGGTCTTCTACGGCGACGGCCCGCCCCCTCGCTCGGCGGGGGACTCGGCCGTCGGGGAAGAGGACGAAGGGTGAGAGTGCGGTAGGCTTTCGGGCCGTGAGCTCCAAACCCAGTGCCCTCGAGCCCCTGCGCGTCCGTGTCCGCCGCTTCCAGTTCATCGTCGGACTGGGGTTCCTGTCGCTGGTGGTGGGGGCCATGCTCAGCGTGTCGCTGGTGCTGCGTCTGCACGCGCGGGTGAGCGCACTTCCGTCCGAATTCCTGCGCATCCCGGTGGCGGTGGCGCTGGAGGACCTGTGGGTGCTCGCGGTGCTGCCGACGCTCTGCTACGGCGCCGCCCGCATCGTCGCGCTGCGCACGTGGACCACCGCCGTGGGGGCCGCGCTGTCCGGCGGCGTCTTCGTGCTCGCGCTCAACTTCGTGCGCGACGGCATGGAGAGCTTCACCACGGGCTGGACGGTCGCGTCGGCGTTGCGGGGGGTGGCCTTCGTGGGAGGCATCCTGCTGAGCGCCCGGGCCATCCGCGCGGGCCGCGCCGCCGCCGAGAAGGGCTCCGCGGACGCCGAGGCGAAGGCCGTCGCCCGCAAGTCGGAGTACGACGAGTTCCTCAAGGCCGCGGAAGCAGGTGGCGCGCGCCTGGAGCAGCGCGAGGGTGGCGCCGCCGAAGCTCCGGCCGCTTCCGGGAACGCACCTGCCGCGACCGCTCCGGCGGGTGAAGCGAGCAGCGCAGGGGAGACGCCCGCGCCCCCGAGCGACGTGCCGAAGACGCCCGCGGCTTGAGGAAACGACAAAGGCGGCTCCGGCTCCGCGCCGAAGCCGCCTCGGGTTCAACAGCCTACGGGTAGCAGGCGGCCTGGCGCAGGCCGGTGTCCTCGGGGAAGCCGAGGGCCACGTTGAAGTTCTGCACGGCCTGGCCGGCCATGCCCTTCACCAGGTTGTCCAGCGCGGCCATCACCGCCACGGAGCGGCCCTTCGTCGCCACGGAGATGTCGCAGAAGTTGCTGCCCGCCACGGCCGCCACGCGCGGCGTGCCCTCCACGATGCGCACGAACTTCGAGCCCTCGTAGTAGCGGCGGTACTTCTCCGTCAGCGACTGCGTCACCACCGCGCCGCCGTGCTCCGGCCACTCGAACTGCACCGTGGCGAAGATGCCGCGCACCATGGGCGCCGAGTGCGGCACGAAGGCCAGCCGGTGCCGCTGCGCACCGTGCGCCACCAGCATCACCTCCACCTCCGCCTCGTGCTGGTGCTCCAGCGGCTTGTACGCGCGGAAGTCGTGCGCGCGCGTCGGGTGGTGCGTGCCCTCGCCCGGCAGCGAACCGGAGCCGGACGAGCCCGTCACACCCGACACCGCCAGCAGCCCCAGCCCCGGCGTGGCCGCGATGGGCAGCAGCGCCAGCTGCACCGCCGTGGCGAAGCAGCCCGGGTTGGCGATGCGCTTCGCCGTCTTCACCTGCTCACGCTTCCACTCCGTGAGGCCGTAGGTGAACGTGCCCAGCAGGTCCGGGGACGGGTGCGGCCGGCCGTAGGCGCCCGCGTACCGGCCCGGGTGGTCCAGGCGGAAGTCGGACGACAGGTCCACCAGCAGCATCCGGTCCGTGAGGCCCGCGTCCGCCCACTGCTTCTCCAGCCCGGCGAACTGCGACGCCAACTCGCCATGCCCCAGCGCGCTGAACACCACCGGACGCTGCGAGTCCGCCAGCCAGCGCCAGTCGGGCTCCGCCTCGAAGCGGCCGTCCACCAGGCCGCGCAGGTGCGGGTGCACCTTGTGGATGGGCGAACCCGCGTGGTGCCGGGACACCACGCGGATGCCGGCGTTGCCGGGGTGGCCCGAGAGCAGCCGCAACAGCTCGCCTCCGCCGAAACCGGAGGCCCCCAGGATGTAGATGTTCGCAGGCGACGTCATGACTTCCTCCCCGCTCCCAGCTTGGGCGCGAGCTTCTCCACGATGAGATTCCCCAGGGCGTTCGGATCCGCGCGCGCGTTGCGAGCGGGCAGCCCCACCACCTGCTCCACGAAGCGCACTCCCACCGCGTTGTCCGTGGCGGGCCCGGCCACCATGTCCATCTCGATGCCGTACACCTCGCGCAGGTGCCGCACGCCGCCGGCCGCGCCCACCGGGTCGTTCGCGCACAGGATGAACGCGCCGCCCAGCGCCTTGAGCTCCGGATCCGCCAGGATGGCCTGCACGCCGTACTCGCCCATGATGCCGTCGCCCGTCTCCGCGACGATGACGTCCACGTCCTGGGCCACCATCTCCGAAAAGACGATCCGCGCCACCTTGGACGCCGTGCGCGCGCCGGTGCACACGACGCCCGCGTCGGTGAAGTCCATCACCACGTCCGCGCCGCTGTCCTGCATGGATAAGGTGTCGCGCATCAGCGACACGCCCGTGAGCTTCGCGCCGCCCACGCGGTAGCCCGCCTGGGACAGCTTCCGCACCACCACGCTGGCCGCGTACGTCTTGCCCGCGTTCATGCAGGTGCCCACCACGTACACCACCGGGCACGTCACCGCCCTCGACGTGCCCTTGAGCGCGCCGGTGGAGATGTGCGCGTGCTGCCCCGCGCGCGACTGGAACTCCGGGAAGGTGAGGACCTGGCCCAGCACCTCCGCCTCGAACGGCGGGCCCACGCCCGGGTTGTGCGACGTGCACTTCCCGATGACGCCGCCCATGTTGAGGATGTTGAGCTTGTCGCCCACCGTGACGGACGAAGGCACGATGCCCTCGTAGCCGTGCAGCGCGTTGCGGTGGCCGAGCGCGCCCACGACGATGTCGCCCGCGTGGAGCGTGACGAGCCGGCCGTTCACGTCCTCCAGCTGGTTGTAGACGCTCTTCTCCCCGTGGATGCGCACCGCGATGACGGCGCCCTCTTCGCACTTCACCTCATCCGTGAGGTGCACCGTGCGCCCCACCTGGAGGTTGCGCGTGACACTGCCCACCTTGTCGACGTGGATCTTCATGTCGTCACTTCGCTTTCTGAGAGAGCATCTGCGCGACGCCGTAGAGCTTGGCGAACCCCGCCGCCTCCGTCCCCGTCCACAACACGTTGGCCTCTCCGTACGTGGCCACCTTCGCGTCCATCAGCGAGTGCGGCGAACGCACGCCTTCCACGACGTGGGCGCGCGGGGTGAGCACCAGCTTCACCTCGCCCGTCACGCGGTCCTGCGAGGAGGCGAGGAACGCCTCCAGGTCCTTCACCACCGGGTCGAAGAAGTGCCCCTCGTGGAGCAGCGACCCGTACAGGTTGCCCACCGTCTCCTTCCAGAAGAGCTGCTTGCCCGACAGCACCAGCTTCTCCAGCTCGCGGTGCGACGCGATGAGCAGGTGCGCCGCCGGGGCCTCGAAGCCCACGCGGCCCTTGATGCCCAGGATGGTGTCGCCCAGGTGCACGCCGCGGCCGATGCCGTACGGACGGCCCAGCGCGTTGAGCTGCTCCACCACGTCCACCGCGGACAGCGCCTTGCCGTCGAGCGCCACCGGCACGCCCTTCTCGAAGGAGATGATCAGCGGCCGAGGCTTCAGGTCGGTGGGGATTTCGCCACCGGGGAAGGCCGCTTCCGGCAGGGTGCTCCACGAGTCCAGCGTCTCGCGGCCGCCCACGGACGTGCCCCACATGCCCTCGTTGACGGAGTACGTGCCCGTCTTCGCCGGCATGTGGAAGCCGCGCTCCGCGAGGAAGGAGATCTCCTGCTGACGGGAGAGCGCCAGGTCGCGGATGGGGGTGATGAGCTGCAGCTGGGGCGCGAGCGTGCGGAAGGCCACGTCGAAGCGGACCTGATCATTCCCGGCGCCGGTGCTGCCGTGGGCCACGGCCTGCACGCCCAGCTTCTCCGCCATGCGCACGGCCTCCACGGCCTGGCAGGCGCGCTCGGCGGAGACGCTCAGGGGGTAGAGCTGGCCGCGCAGCACGTTGCCGGCGATGAGGAAGCGCAGGTAGCCCTGGAACAGGGTGTCGCGCGCGTCCACCGTGTGGTGCGCCACCGCGCCCAGCTTCTGGGACAGGGCCTGGATGCGCTCCAGCTGCTCGGGCGGGAAGCCGCCCGTGTCCACGGTGACGGTGGTGACGTCCCAGCCCTGCTCGCGCAGGTACACCGTGCAGAAGGCGGTATCGAGGCCGCCGGAGAACGCCAGCACCACGGACTTCTTGCTCATCTTCGGACTCCTGTTGCTGCGAAAGGGGGTGAGGAAGGTTTCAGGGGGCCCAGACGCGCGAAGCGGCCTGTGCCTGCTGTGCGTGGGTGCGCGTGAGCCAGTCGCGCGCATCCGCCAGTTCCTCGCGCGCGGTGGCGAGGCCCAGGTTTCCGGCGCCACCCAGGTGGGTGGCCGTCAGCGCGCCGCGGTCCGGCTGGAAGCTGCCGTCGTTGAGCTGACGGCCCACCTCCCGGTACGCGTCGCGGAAGGGCTGGCCCTTCGCCACGAGCGCGTAGGCGTGGTGCGCGGCATAGAGCGTGTCATCGCACGCCGCGCGCGCCTTCTCCGCGTTCACCTTCAGCGCGGGCACCAGCCGCGCCAGCACGTCCAACAGCGCCTTCGCGCTGGTGAGGGCCTGGAGGGTGGGGCGCTTCAGCAGCTGGAAGTCACGGTGGTAGCTGGAGGGAAGCCCGCCGGCCACCGCCTCCACCTGATGCGCCAGGCCCCGCAGCTCGCGGCAGCGGCCCCGGGCCAGCTCCACCACGTCCGGGTTCTTCTTCTGCGGCATGATGGACGAGCCGGTCGTGAAGGCATCCGGCAGGGCCAGGAAGCCGAACTCGTCCATGCTGTAGAGCTGCACGTCCCAAAGCCACTTCTCCAGAGTGCCCGCCACCGAGCACGCCCAGGTGAGCAGCGCCGCTTCATGCCGCCCCCGACTGTCCTGCGCGTCGATGGGGCTGCGTTGAACTCGACTAAAACCGAGCAACCGCGCGACATATTCACGGTCGATGGGCAGCGGCACACCAAAGCCCGCGGCGGCGCCCAGCGGGCAACGGTCGAGCCGCCCCCACACGCCCTTCAGCGCCTCCAGCTCCTCCAGCAGTCCCTCCGCGAACGCCATGCCCCACAGGCCGAAGGTGGACGGCATCGCGCGGCGCAGGTGCGTGTAGCCGGGCAGGGGCAGGTCCGCGTGCGCTTCCGCGAAGTCCAGGAACGTGCCCGCCAGCTCCGCCGTGCGCGCGCCCAGCGCGAGCAGCTCCTCACGCATGAACAGGCGCAGGGCCAGCAGCACCTGGTCGTTGCGCGAGCGCGCCAGGTGGATGCGCTTGCCCGCCTCGCCGGTGCGCTCCACGAGCGCGGCCTCCAGCGCGGTGTGGCCGTCCTCCTGCTCCGGGCGGATGGTGAAGCGGCCCGCGCGCGCCTCGTCGTGGAGCGCGTGCAGGGAGGACACGAGCGACGTGGCGGCCTCCGGGCTGAGCAGGCCCACGTGCGCGAGCATGCGCGCGTGCGCGGCGCTGCCCAGCGCGTCGTGCGGCACCAGCGACAGGTCCACCACGGGGTCATCGCCCACGGTGAAGGCGTGGATGGCCGCGTCCAGCGGCTGGCCCTTTCCCCACAATGTCTCAGCCACGCGACACCTCCCCGGCATAGCCGTGCAGCAGTCGTCGATAGAACGCGAGCCCCGCCTCCAGCTCCGCGCGCGTGAGGTACTCGTTCGCCTGGTGGCTCCGCAGCGTGTCGCCCGGGCCCACCTTCACCGCCGGGATGTCTCCCAGGAACGCCCAGTCGGACGTGGTGCTGGAGCCCACCGTGTCCTGGCCCGACGCCACCACCGCCGCGCGCACCAGCGGGTGCGACGCGTCCGTGCCCTTGGGCAGGTAGCGCGCGGAGTGCACCACCACTTCACTCTCCAGCGCCTGCCCCACGTCCTCCGCCACCTTCGCGTGGTCCATGCCCGGCGTCGTGCGCAGGTCCACGAAGAACTCGCACCGGTCCGGCACCTGGTTGCGCGCCAGTCCTCCGGACACCTGCGTCACCTGCGCTCGCGCCTCACCCAGCAGCGGGTGCGCGGGGAAGCGCAGCGCGGACACGGCCTGGATGTCCCGGGCCGCCTTGAGGATGGCGTTGTCCAGATTGCCCGTGTGCGCGTGCGCCACGTGACCGCTCTTGCCGTGCGCCACGCAGCGCAAGAGCAGCATGCCCCGCTGCGCCGTGCAGGGCTTGAGCGACGTGGGCTCGCCCACGATGGCGGCGTCCAGCGGCCCCAGCGTGGACAAGAGCGGTCCCAGCCCCTTGCCGCCCGTCTCCTCCTCGGCGGTGAGCGCGAAGACGCACTCCACACCCTTGGGCGCGCCTTCCTCCAGGAGCGCCTTCGCGGTGAGGAGCATGGCGGTGACGCAGCCCTTGGCGTCGTTGGCGCCCAGGCCGTAGAGCGTGTCGTCCTTCCACACGGCCTCGTGCGGCTCCGTGTTCCACCCGGCGCACGGCTTCACCGTGTCCAGGTGCGAGTTGACGAGCAGGCGCTTCGGCCCGCTGCCCACGCTGAACCACACGTTGTGGCCCTGGCGGTGCACGCGGGCACCCCAGGACTCCGCATGGCCCGCGACGAGGTCCGCGATGCGGGCCTCGTCGCCGGAGACGCTGGGCGTGGCGACCAGCGCGGTGAGCAGCTCGGCGGGGTTCAACCCTTGGCCTCACCGTGCTTCACCGGGTGCTCGCGCACGACCATGGTGCCGCTGCCCTCGTTGGTGAAGACCTCCTCCAACAGCGCATCGGACTGCTTGCCGCTCACCAGGTGCACGCTGCCCACGCCGCCCACGAGCGCGTGACGCATGGCGTGCGCCTTGGGGCGCATGCCGCCCGTGAGCCGGCCTTCGGCCTCCAGCGACGCCAGGTCCGACAGCGTGGCCAGCGAGATGAGGGACGACGGGTCGGAGACGTCCTTGAGGAGCCCCGGCACCTCCACCATGAAGAACAGCTTCTCCGCGTGCAGCGCCGCCGCCAGGGCCGCCGCCACCGTGTCCGCGTTGGTGTTGTAGACAGCGCCGTCCTGGCCGCCCGACAGCGGGGCGATGACCGGCACGTAGTCCGCGGAGCGCAGGTGCTCCACGACGCGCGTGTCCACGGACTCGATGTCGCCCACGAGGCCGTAGTCCACCATGCGGCCTTGCGTCTCGCCGGGCTCCGTCACCAGCACGGGCGGGCGCTTGCGCGCCTTGATGAGGCCCGCGTCCACGCCGGACAGGCCCACCGCGGGCACACCCGCGGCCTGGAGGTCCGCGAGCAGGTCCGTGTGCAGCTTGCCCGCCAGCACCATCTTCGCCGCGTCCAGCACGGGCGCGGAGGTGATGCGGCGGCCGGCCACCTTCTCGATGGGCAGGTGCAGGGCGTCACAGAGCGCGTCCAGCTCCGGACCGCCGCCGTGCACCACGACGGGGCGGATGGAGAAGGCCCACAGGAGGGCGATCTGCTCGCACGCCGTCTTGCGGGTGCGCGGATCCGTCAGCACGGCCCCGCCCAGCTTCACCACGAAGGTCTTGCTGCGGAACTGCTTCACGTACTTCGCCGCGTTGCGAAGCGCGGCGTACGGGTCGGGAGACAAAGGCACGGTGGACCTCTGGAAATGCAAAAGGGGACGGAAGAAGGGTGGGGCGGCGGGCCGTGTGAATCAGCCGCCGCGCATCCAGGCCAGGAGGGCGCGCTGCACGTGGTAGCGGTTGCCCGCCTCATCCACGACGCGGCTGCTGGCGTGATCCAACACCTCGTCGGCGACCTCCACGTTGCGGCGCACGGGCAGGCAGTGCAGGAACGCCGCGTCCTTCGCGGCCTTCGCCATGTGCCGGCGCGTGGGCATCCAGCCCGAGTACGACGCGAGCAGCGCCGCCACGTCCGTGGGCGTGCTCGCCGTCTGCGCGGTGGGGCCCCAGGACTTCGCGTACACGGCGCGGCTGCCGACCAGCGCCTCGTCCTGGTCGTGCGTGTACGTGATGCTGCCGCCGGTGGCCTTGGCGTACGCCTCCGCCTCCGCGCGCACGGCCGGGTGCAGGTCGAAGCCCGGAGGATGCGCCACGCGCACCTCGCAGCCCGCGGCCGCCGCGGACAGGAGGAAGGAGTTGGGCACGGCCTTGGGCAGCGGCTTGATGTGCGGCGCCCAGGTGAGCGTCACCGGCAGCTTCTTCGTGGTGCCGAACGTCTCGCGCAGGGTGAGCGCGTCCGCCAGGCCCTGGCAGGGGTGCTCGCGCGCGGACTCCATGCTCACCACCGGTACGGTGGCCCACTTGCGGAAGGCGTTGATGACGGGGTCGGCCTCGTCCTCCTCGTCACCGCCACCCTGGGAGAAGGTGCGGATGCCGAGCATGTCCACGAAGCGCGACAGGACAGGCGACGCCTCCTTGATGTGCTCCGCGCGGTCCGCGTTCATCACCGCGCCGGGCCGGTCCTCCAGCTTCCACACGCCAGAGCCCACGTCGAGCACGATGGCGTGCCCGCCCGCGCGCAGCATCACCGCCTCGAAGGACGTGCGCGTGCGCAGGGACGGGTTGAAGAACACCATGCCCAGGAGCTTCCCCGGGAAGATGTGGCCCGGATCCTTCTGCTTCCACGCGGCCGCCTGCGAGAGGACCGCCTCGACGCCTTCCGGGCCCAGGTCCTGAATGCGGGTGACATGCTTCATGGGCTTCGTGCTCCCCCGGCCGCGCCGGATGGATGGGGACTGCTGAATATGCACTTGAATTCGTGCATATTCCTTGAGGAGGCGCGGATATTATGCAGAACGGCGCAGCGCGCAAGAACATTCACTGGGATTTTTCATGCGCCTTGCGTGCGTATTCAGCCGCATGCATGGTGAATGTGAATGAACCTGGACGACGCCATCCTTCAGCTCATCTCCCTCCAGGACGTGCCGGATCAGTTCGTCCTGCAGTCGTTGCTCGAAGAGGCGGGGCACACGCCCAGCCAGTCCACGCTGTCGCGGCGGCTGAAGAAGCTGAGCGTGCAGAAGGTGAACGGGCGCTACCAGCGCGCCGAGCCGCCGGTGATGCCCGTGCCGCTCGCGCCGAAGGTGACGATCATCGAGGCGCCGCCCAACATGCTGGTGCTGAAGACGGCGCCCGGCTACGCGCAGATCTTCGGGCTGGCGCTGGACCGCGAGGCGGTGGAGGGCCTGGCGGGCACGGTGGCGGGGGACGACACCATCTTCATCGCGGTGAGGGATCCGTCGTACTTGCGGGATGTGCGCGAGGCGGTGGAGGAGCTCATCCAGCGCGGCCCGTGAACGGGAACCGGCGCACGGACTCCCACGGGCCGCCGAGGTAGCGCCAGAGCAGCAGCGCGGGCGAGTGCGAGTCGAAGGCGGACCAGCCCGCGCCCAGCTCCGCGAGCGCGGCCTTCGCCTCCTCCACGGTGGCCTTGTTCATCAGCGTGACGTGGGGCCGGAAGGGCTGACGGTCCTGCGGCGTGAGCCACTCCACGTAGGCGCGGGAGAGCTCGCGGTGCACGGGCGTGAGGCCGGGGGCTTCCACGTCCACCGCCATGCCGCGTCCCAGGCTCCGCAACTTCGTGAAGCGCAGCGTGGGCGGGGGGCGCTCGGTGACGACCTCGAGCGCTGCCTCCACGGCGTCCTGCTCATGCCCGGGCAGGTGGTGGAAGAGGGACACGTGCGCCGGGATGACGTTGCGCTCGGGTGGGAAGTAGCGGCGGCGCAGGCCGTCCAGGCGCGTGAAGGCTTCTGGCTCCAGCTCAGCGGTGACGAGCAGCGGGGCTTCGGGGAGGGCGGCCATGCGGCGCACACCTTCCGTCCGAAGCCCCAGGGGCACAAGAGGCGCTCAGCCTTGCGACGCGAAGAAGGCCCGCAGCGAGTCGTCGGCCTTCTTGCGGTACTCCGGCAGGCGCGAGCGCTCTGCCTCGGCGAGGGCCTTCTTCACGCCCGACGCATCGAAGTCGTGGGTGTAGACAGGCGTGCCGGGCTGCTGGCGCCACGAATCGGTGATGCTTCCCGCGTCGATGCCGTCGAAGCCCAGCTCCTCCACGAGCTTGAGCACCTTCGCGCGGTGCTCGGGCGGATCCCCCGCGATGGGCAGCGCCACCCGGCCGGGCGTGCCCTTCGGCAGGCCCTTCTCCAGGAGGCTCTGGAAGAAGATGTTGTTGAAGGCCTTGATGACGGGGCGGCCGATGAGCGAGGCGACCCACTCGCTCTCCACCTTGCCGTTCTCCAGCTCCGGGATGCTGCCGTCGCGCACGGGGTAGTAGTTGCCCGTGTCGATGATCACGACGTCCTTCGGCACGTTCGCGAACAGGCCCTTCGGCAGGTCAGGGATTGCCTTCTGGGGGATGGTCACGACGACGACTTCGCCGGCCTTCGCCGCCTCTTCGACCGTGACGGCCTTCGCGCCCGTCTCCTTCGCGAGGTCGCGCAGGGTGTCCGGTCCGCGTGAGTTCGCGATGGACACTTCATGGCCCAGCTGCGTCCACCGCCGAGCCAGGGTTCCACCGATGAATCCCGCGCCAATGATTCCGATCTTCATGTCGTCCTCGTCCGGAAAGTGAGTCCCACGACTGCAAGCGCCGGTCGGATGCGCGGCCCGCGTGCGTGATTCGCGGTCCTGTTGGATTGCCACCGGACCCGCGTGCGGACGACCTGATGGGTGGACTTCCTGCTCCGGGTGTTCCGGCGTCAACGCTTGGGGCCTGGGTCCGACGCCTTCCTGCCGGGCGTGTGAGCGGATGGGGCCTTCCGCCCCGACCCGGGCATTCGCTAACGTTCCGGTCCGGGCTGGTCCTTGGGAGACCCGCCCTGCTGCCATGGCCCACATTCCATCCGAGCTGGTCGCGGCCTTCCGGGGGACCGCCGCGCGAACCCTGTCCTCCGAGGAGGACACGGCGCTTGCGCCCATCCTGATGGGCATCCTCGAGCGTTGCGAGGCAGCCTGGCCTGGCGTCAGGCTTGCTCCCAAGGCCTTCGTCGCGCATCTGGGGCTGCACACGCCGCCGAGCGAGCCCCTCGCGCAGGCCCTGTCCGCGCTGCATTGCGAGGACCTGTATCTGGCGCTGGCGTCGGTGGAGGGGCAGCGGGCCGCGCTGGATGTGCTGGAGTCCGCAGTACTGGTGCCCGCGGGGCGAGCGGTGCGCCGCGTGGAGGACTCAGACGCCTTCGTGGACGAGGTGCTCCAGCTCACGCGCCTGCGGCTCCTGGTGGAGGAGGGCGGCCGAGCTCCGCGCCTCACGGAGTACGCGGGCCGGGGGCCGCTGCGGCGGTGGGCGGAGGCCGTGGCGCTGGGCATCGCGCTGTCGCTCAAGCGCAAGCCGGACCGGAGCACGCCGCTGGATGACGCGCTCATCGCCGCGGACCTGGGCGCGACGGATCCGGAGCTGGAGCACATCCGCCACCGCTACCGTCCCGCCTTCCGCGCCGCCTTCACGGAGGCCCTGGCCGCGCTCGCGCCGCGCGACCGCAACCTGCTGCGCATGGGGTTGGTGCAGGGCCTGGGCGTGGAGTCGCTGGGCGCTCTGCACCAGGTGCATGCGTCCACGGTGTCGCGGTGGATGGCGAAGGCGCGCGAAGCGCTCCTGGAGCACACCCGGCAGGGCCTGGCCCGGAGGCTCGCGCTCAACACCTCTCAGCTGGACAGCCTGCTGCGCGTGCTCGACGGCAGCCTGGAGATCAGCCTCGCGTCCCTCCTGAAGGAAGGGTGATTCCCTCCATGCCCGAGTCCACCGCCCACCTCGACGAGGTCGAGTTGCTCGACCTCGCGGACGGCATTCCGTCCCAGTCCCTGCGCGAGCGCGCCGAAGGCCACCTGGACACCTGCGCGTCCTGCCGTGAGGCCCTGGCGGACTTCCTGCGCGTGCGCGCCGTCCCAGCGCCGGACGTGCACGCCGCGCGCACGGCCGTGGCGGTGTCGGAGCCGTTCACCCGCTCCGTCAAGTCGCGCATCCCCCAGGTCGCGCAGGGGACGCTGCTGGGCCGCTACGTGGTGCTGGAGCGGCTGGGTGCGGGAGGCATGGGCGTTGTCCACGCGGCGTATGATCCAAGCCTCGACCGTCGCATCGGACTGAAGCTCCTGCGCGCGCCGACCTCCGCCAGCGGCTCCCAGGGGGGAACAGAGCGGCTCCTGCGCGAGGCCCAGGCCGCCGCGCGCACGCGCCACCCGCACGTCGTCGCCGTGCACGATGTGGGGACGTTCGGGGACGTCGTCTTCATCGCGATGGAGTTGGTGGACGGCGGCACCGTGCGCCAGCACCTGCTGGAGGCCACCCGACCGTGGCGCGACGTGGTGCGGCTCTACCTCCAGGCGGGCAGGGGGCTCGCGGCGGCGCACGCGGCGGGCGTCGTGCACCGGGACTTCAAGCCGGACAACGTGCTCGTGGACAAGGAGGGCCGCGCCCGCGTGACGGACTTCGGGCTGGCCCGCCTGGAGTCCTCCGAAGAAGCAGATGCCACAGCGCTGGGGCCCGGCAAGACCGCGTCGCCCAGGAGCGCCCCAGGAGATGCCGCGTCGCCTAAGGGTGCCCCGGACGAGGCCTCGTCGCCGATAGCCATTCCGGGCGAGACCATGTCGCCGAAGGGCACCCCGGGTAACGCCGCGTCTCCGATGGTCGGCCCGGGCAACGCCGCGTCTCCGAAGGGCGCCCCTCTGGTCACCAGCGTCGCGGGCACGCCAGGGTACATCGCGCCGGAGGTGCTCACGGGCTCCCCCGCGGACGCGCGGTCGGATCAGTACGCATTCTGCGTCTCGCTGTACGAAGGGCTGCACGGCCAGAAGCCCTCCTCCACTGAGGCCGGCGGCCTGGCGAACCGGAGCAATGTCCCACGCGCCGTGCACGCGCTCATCGTGCGCGGACTGTCACCGGAGCCCGGGGCCCGCCATCCCTCCATGACGGTCCTGCTCGACGCGCTGGAGCGCGCTGCCTTCCCACGCACCAGCGCGAAGATGGCAGCCGCTGGAGTGGGAGCGGGCCTGCTCGCCATCGCGGCCGCGGTGGTGTTCGCCCGAGGCCCGTCGCCCTGCGCGGATGACCCCACGCGGCTCCAGGGTATCTGGGACGCGGACCGCAAGGCGGTGCTGCTCAAGGCCTTCCAGGCCACGGGCGCGCCGGACGCTGTCGCCGCCTACGAGGCCACCGCCCGGACGCTGGATGCCTATGCCTCCGGTTGGAATGACAGCCGCCGCGACGCGTGCCTGGCCACGCACGAACACGGCACGCAGTCCACCGCGGTGCTGGACCTGCGGACCCACTGCCTGGAGCGCCGCCGCCGGGAGCTGACCGCGCTCACGGAGGTGCTCTTCTCCTCGGACCGCGTGGGCGTCGCCAGCGCTCCAGAGGCCGCGCAGGCGCTGAGCCCGCTGTCGCGCTGCGCGGACGTGGAGGCCCTGTCCCAGCCGGTGCCCCCTCCGGAACGGCCCGAGGTCGCCGCTCGCGTGAAGGCCGCCTACGCGAAGCTGGACGACGCGCGGGCCCGCCTGGGCGCGGACCGGTGGCAGGACGCCGTGGACCGCGTCGCCCCCATCGTGAAGGAGGCGGAGACGCTGGGCTACAAGCCGCTCCTGGGGGAGGCCCTGCTCATCGAAGGCGAAGCCCGTGCCTTCCTGCGAGACGAGGCCGCGGAACCGGCGCTGCGCCGCGCGATGCTGGCGTCACTGTCCGGGCGCGACGACCTGCGCGCCGCGGAGGCCGTCGTCTTCCAGGTCTTCGTCGACGGCGAGGTGACCCAGCGTCCGGAGCAGGCCAAGGCCCACGCCGACGAGGCCCGGGCGCTCCTGGAGCGGTCCGGCGGCAACCTGGAGCTGGAGTCCCAGTTGCTCGCGTACGAGGGCAACTCGCTGGAGCAGCAGTCGCGCTCGTCGGAGGCGCTGCCCGTGCTTCAGCAGGCGCTGGCGCTCCAGGAGCGATTGCACGGCCGCGACTCGCCACGGCTCGCCCGCGCGCTGCTCACGATGGCCTCCACCCAGCGGTCGATGGGGCGCGCGGAGGAGGCGCTTGCCACCATCCAGCGCGCCAGGAAGGTGTTGGAGGCCGCCTACGGCCCGGACCACCCGAAGGTCGCCATCACGATCAACAACATGGGCGGGACCCTGGTGGAGCTGCGGCGCTACGAGGAGGGGTATGAGGCCTTCCTGGAGACCCTGCGCCGCTATGAGCGCATCTACGGCCCCGACCACCAGCCCCAGCGCTACGTCGCCGGCCTGCGGGCGAACCTGAGCGCGGCGGCCTTCCGCATGGGGCGCTACGACGAGGCCGAGCGCCGCATGCTGGAAGCCCGGGTCATCTACAAACAGCTGTTCCCCAAGGGCTCCATCTTCCGGATCCGCTCGGGCACCAACCTGTCCCAGATCCTCATGAACCAGAGCCGGGTGGCGGACGCCCAGGTGCTGCTCCAGGAGATGGAAGAGGAGGTGGCTGCGGCCCGGGCCGATGGCCGCAGCGATCCCATCTTCGCGGCGCCGTCGCGATGCCAGGCGGAAGCCTGGATGCGGCTGGGGCAGTCCGAGCGCGCCGTCGCGGAAGCGAAGCGCAGCGTGGCCATCGTGCGGGAGCTGAAGGGGGAGACCGAGCTGGGAGAATCGCTGCGCGTCCTGTCCGTGACCCTCACCCGGGCGAAGCAGCTCCACGAGGCCCGGGACGTGGCGCGTGAGCTGTTGGCCCTGCACCACAAGCTCGCGGGCGAAGAGACCCGGCCTCCCATGGAGATGGAGGAGATGATGGCCGAGCTGTCCCTGGCGCGCGGTGAGGTGGACGAGGCCCGCAAGTGGGGGGAGCGCTCCCTGGAGGCCTGGAGTCAGACGGCCGCCCCGCCCCTGGAGATGGCCAACATCCGCTTCATCCTGGCCCGCGCGCTGCGCAAGGCCCACCTGGAGCCGGAGCGGGCCCGGGCACTGGCCACCGCCGCCCGCGACGCCGTGCTCCCCACCGCCGAGCCCCGGTTGCTCAAGCTCTCCGAACTGGACGCGTTCCTGCGAGAGCGCTGAGGCGCGCGAGGCTGCTAGGGTGCCGCCCCCTATGCGAATCCTCGTCGGACTGACCTCGTCGGGCTGGACGGAGAAGGCCCGGTGGGCGTTGGACCACCACCGCGTCGCCTACCGCTACCAGGACTATGTCCCCCTCATCCAGGAGCGCTGGCTGCGCAAGCAGGTGGCGCCGGGCGTGAAGCCCTCCGTGCCGCTGCTCGTGGACCCGCCCCAGCCGGCCACGCACGGCTCGTTCGCCATCGCGAAGCACGCGGAAGGAGTGGGGCAGGGCAGACCGCTCTTCCCGGCCGCGCAGGTGGACACCATCACTGCGTGGAACGACACCAGCGAACACGTGCTGGACCTGGCGCGCGCCTACGCCATGCCGCGCATGCTGACGAACTCCCGAGCCCAGGCGGAGATGCTGCCGAAGTTCGTCCCCGGCTGGCTGCGTCCGGTGTTCGCGCCCTCCGCGCGCCTGGGCATGCGCTACGTGGTGAAGAAGCACCAGGTGGCGGACAGCTCGCCGGAGGCCATCGAGGCCGCCGTCGCCCCCTCCTACGACAAGCTGCGCGCCGCGCTGGGGGGCCGGCCCTATCTGCTGGACGCGGGCTTCACCTACGCGGACATCACCACCGCGGCGATGCTCGTGCTGCTGGGGCCGCCCGCGGACCGGCACCTGCCCATGGGGCCGGGCACGCGCGAGGTGTGGACCCACTCGGGGCTCGCCGCGCGCTTCCCGGACCTGCTCGCGTGGCGCGACGCGCTCTACGACAAGCACCGCCGCACCTGAAAACACCACGGGCCGCCTCCCGGTGAGGGAAGGCGGCCCGCCGTGAATCACCGGTGCGTGCAGCCGGCTACTCCGCCTGCTTCACGCCCTTCGAGTTGTCCACCAGCACCTTGCCGAAGGTGAGCCCGTCGGGGCCGGCGTCCGCCTGGATGTGCTCGCCCGGCGCGAACTCGCCGTTCAGCACCTTGATGGCGAGCGGATCCAACAGGTACTTCTGCACCGCGCGCTTCAGCGGCCGGGCGCCGTACGTCGGGTCGTAGCCGCGCTCCGCCAGCAGCTCCCGCGCGCCTTCCGTGAGGTCCAGCGTGAGGCGCTTGGCCTGGAGCAGCTTCTGGAGCTTGCCCAGCTGGATGTCCACGATGCGGTAGATGTCCTTCTTGCGCAGCGGCTCGAAGATGACGATTTCGTCCACGCGGTTGAGGAACTCCGGCCGGAAGTGGCTGCGCAGCGCTTCCATCACCTCGCCGCGCGTCTTCTCGTTGAGCGTGTCCGTGCCCGCCATGCCCTCCTGGATGGCCTGCGAGCCGATGTTGGACGTGAGGATGAGCACCGTGTTGCGGAAGTCCACCGTGCGGCCCTGGCTGTCCGTCACCCGGCCCTCGTCGAGGATCTGCAGCAGGATGTTGAACACGTCGTGGTGTGCCTTCTCGATTTCGTCGAAGAGCACCACCGTGTACGGCCTGCGGCGCACGGCCTCCGTCAGCTGGCCGCCCTCCTCGTAGCCCACGTAGCCCGGGGGCGCGCCCACGAGCCGGGACACGGCGTGCTTCTCCATGTACTCGGACATGTCGATGCGGACCATGGCCGTGTCGTCGTCGAAGAGGAACTCCGCCAGCGCCTTCGCCGTCTCCGTCTTGCCCACGCCCGTGGGGCCCAGGAAGATGAACGAACCGATGGGGCGGTTCGGGTCCTGCAGTCCGCTGCGCGCGCGGCGCACGGCGTTGGACACGGCCTCAATCGGGGTGCGCTGGCCAATCACGCGCTCGGCGAGCCGGTCCTCCATCTTGACCAGCTTCTGCATCTCGCCCTCCATCAGCTTGGAGACCGGGATGCCCGTCCACTTGGCCACCACGGAGGCGATGTCCTCGGAGTCCACCTCCTCCTTGAGGAACTTCTGGTTCTTCTGAAGCTCCGCCAGCTTCTCGTTCTGCGCGGTGACTTCCTTCTCCAGCGAAGGGATGACGCCGAACTTCAGCTCCGCCGCGCGGTTCAGGTCGCCCTGACGCTCGGCAGCGGCCTGGTCGTTGCGCGCCTTCTCCTGCTTCTCCTTGAGAGAGCGCAGGGCCGCGATGGCCTTCTTCTCCGCGTCCCAGTGGGCCTTGAGCGAGTTGAACTTCTCGTTCAGGTTCGCGAGCTCCTTCTCGATGGTGGCCAGGCGCTCACGCGAGTGCGGGTCCGTCTCCTTGCGCAGGCCCTCGCGCTCGATTTCCAGCTGCGTCACCTTGCGGCGGATGTCGTCGATCTCCGTGGGCATGGAGTCGATTTCGATGCGCAGGCGGCTGGAGGCCTCGTCGACCAGGTCGATGGCCTTGTCCGGCAGGAAGCGGTCGGAGATGTACCGGTGGCTGAGCGTGGCCGCCGCGACGAGCGCGGAGTCCTGGATGCGCACGCCGTGGTGCACCTCGTAGCGCTCCTTCAGGCCACGCAGGATGCTGATGGTGTCGTGCACCGTGGGCTCGCCCACGAACACCGGCTGGAAGCGGCGCTCCAGCGCGGCGTCCTTTTCAATGTGCTTGCGGTACTCATCCAGCGTCGTCGCGCCAATGCAGTGCAGCTCGCCGCGCGCGAGCGCCGGCTTGAGCATGTTGCCCGCGTCCATGGCGCCTTCGGCCTTCCCGGCGCCCACGAGCGTGTGCATCTCGTCGATGAAGAGGATGATTTCGCCCGCCGCGTCCGAGACCTCCTTGAGGACCGCCTTGAGGCGCTCCTCGAACTCGCCGCGGAACTTGGCGCCGGCCACCATGGAGCCCAGGTCCAGGGTGATGAGGCGCTTGTTCTTCAAGCCCTCCGGCACGTCGCCGTCCACGATGCGGCGCGCGAGCCCTTCCGCGATGGCCGTCTTGCCCACGCCCGGCTCACCGATGAGCACCGGGTTGTTCTTGGTGCGGCGGCTGAGCACTTGGATGCAGCGGCGGATCTCCTCGTCGCGGCCGATGACGGGGTCCAGCTTGCCGGCGCGCGCGGCCTCCGTGAGGTCGCGGCCGTACTTCTCCAGCGCCTGGTAGGTGGACTCCGCGTCCGCGCTCGTCACGCGCGAGGAGCCTCGCACTTCCTTCAGGCCCGCCTGCACGCGCTCGCGCGTCACGCCGGAGGACTTCATGGCCTCGCCGACGGCGCCCTTGTCCTGGGCCAGCGCGAGCAGCAGGTGCTCGGACGAGGTGAACTCGTCCTTCAGCGCCTTGGCCTCGTCCTCGGCCTTGTCGAAGGTCTTCATCAGGCGCTGGCTGAGCATGGCGCTCTCGCCGCCCTGGATGCGGGGGAGCTTCTGGAGCGCTTCGCCCAGCCGGCCCGCGAACAGCTTCACGTCCACGCCAATCTTGCGCAGAAGAGGGTCGACGATGCCGTCCTTCTGCCCCAGCAGTGCCGCGGCGAGGTGCTCCGGCTCGTAGTGGGGATTGTCGGCCCGGCGGGCCAGCGACTGACCCTCCTGGATCGCCTCCTGCGCCTTCACCGTGTATTTGTCGAGTCGCATGACCTCAACGTAAGGGCCGGGGACCCCTTGGCAAGGCGACACTGCCCGTATGCCCGGCGATTTCCCTGGAATACTTTGAGCCGCTGGAAGCGGCCGGGTAATCGTGGTGGCGAAGTTGCCAGGGGGTGGGGGGGTCGGTTATAGGCGGCGCCCATCCTCGGGGGCTTCACTCTGGACGCGCACGGCGGCTATCTCGTTCGACTCGACACCTTCTCCGGGTTGGCGCTCGTGCGTCTGGCCCGGGAGGCCCTGTCGATGGACAGCGTCCCGGCCGCCACGGCGCTGCGCGTCACCATCAACCGCCGCCGCAAGGTGGTGCGCCTGGCCTTCCTGGGGCCCTTCTCCCAGGGTCGGCAGGGTGCCCACTGGTACGCGGCGCACCACGCCCTGGCCCGCCTCCTGTCCGCCGCCGCCAACGCCACCGTGCACGCCTACGTGTACGACGCGGACGAGGGCGAGGAAGTCATCGCCTACGGCAACGGCCGCCGGGTGGGTGGGGAGAAGGTGGTGTACGAGGACGCGGAGCTGCCGTGTCCCCTGGAGGAGCTGGACGACGAGGCCTTCGCCCGCCTCCAGTCCCGCTGGCCCATGGGGCACCTGGCGTACGTGTTCGGCCTGACCCGGGACGAGCTCCTGCGCATCCCCCAGGCCCCGCTGGCCCGCGTGCTGCCCCTGGAGGGCACGGCCGCCGGCTCTGAAGCGGACGCGATGGCCGCCCTGGAGGCGCTGCTCCTGGGGCCCGCGCTGCCCCGCGCGGAGACGGACGCGGGCTGAAGCAGCACGGACGGCCTTTCAGCGCCGCGCCGCGTCAGCCCTGTCCGGACTTCAGGGCTCTTCCGTCGGCCCGTCGAGCGTGACGATGGCGTCCCGCACGCCCTCGCTGCGGAAGTACTGGGCGAGCAGGGCGAAGCCACCGGCGACGAGCACCGTGGGGAGCACCGCGCTGAGGGTCATCAGGGACGGGACGAGCGCGTAGAGCTGCTGCGCCGTGGCCGGGTCCTGGAACTCCGGCAGGCCCTTGAGCCCCTCCACCATGGCCTGGCTGGTGTGGCGGGCCACGACGGTCCACTGGGCCCCGTCGATGGTGCGCATCAGCGCTGCGAAGATGCCCGCGCCGCCGAGCAGCTGCCGGAAGCCATCCCGGGGGACGCCGTCGGGGGAGCGCAGCATGCGGCTGGAGGCGAAGAAGAGCAGGGTGCAGGCCACCGTCAGCCCGGTCAGCACCAGGGCGCGCGACTCGCGCATGGGGGAGAGCGCGGACAGCTGCGCCTCCATGATGGCCTGGGTGACGGCGGGGTCCTTGCCCAGCAGGGCAATGGTGGGGGTGTGCTCCCGCTGCGCTTCGCGGTGGGCCTCGAAGTTCATCATGACGGAGGCCTCGCTGCAGGCGAGGAACCCCGTCAGGGTGGAGAGCATCAGGCACAGCCCGGCGGCGATCCGCACGCCCCGGGGCAATCCCCCCGGGCGGGTGACTTCACGAGGCTTCACTTCCGGCTTGCCTCCACGTAGCGCATGCGAAGGTCGGACAGGAGGTTGTCCACCAGCTTCTCCTCCTCCGCGGTGAGGTTGCCGCGCGTCTTCTCGCGGAGCATCGCCAGGAGGTCCAGGTTCTGCCGGGCCGAAGGCAGGTCCTTCTCCAGGCGGCCCGTCTCCGGGTTCGGCGCCCCACCCAGGTGGATGAGGACGGCGGAGCCCAGTCCGACGATGAAGGTGCTGAACGACAGGGACTCCTCGGAGGCGGGGCTCGCATCCCCCGTCATCACGAAGGTCTCACCCCGCTTCTCCGAAGGGCTCATTCGGACGCCTTGTCCTCTTCGCCAGCAGGCTCGTCCGCCTCGTCCGACTCGTCCTCGTCCGACTCGTCCTCGTCCGACTCATCCTCGTCGGAGGCGTCGTCGTCCGTATCCTCGTCGTCGTCCTCGTCATCGAAGTCGTCGTCGATGTCGCCATCCATCAGCGTCTCGATGGGGACGGACTTGTCGGCCACGTCCGGCAGCTCCTCGAGGTGCTTCTTGTACGCGTCCTCGTCCACCTGGCCGCTGCGCTGGTAGCGGTCGGCGGTGCGCTTGTCGAGGTGCTTCGGGTTGATGCCATCAGCCATGATTCAAATCCTCGGAATTGCTTGGAAAACAGCGCGGCACCTTATAGCAGGAGGGGCGCCTGTCAACGCTGGTGTCCCCAGGCCCGGAAACCGATGAACGTCTCGCCCCGCCCCCCGCTTCCCCAAGGCCCGTACCTGCTGTGCGACGACAGCATCCGCCCGGAGTTGCCCCTGGTGGACAAGGCCGGACAGCTGCTTCAGGGCGGTGCCCGGATGCTCCAGCTGCGCATGAAACACACCCCTCCCCGGGAGGCCCTGGCGGCGGCCCGAGCGGTGGTGGCCCTGTGCCGGCGGGCGGGCGCGGTGTGCCTCATCAACGACCGGGTGGACCTGGCGCTCCTGTCGGACGCGCACGGGGTGCACGTG
>NZ_RAWR01000107.1:0-33941 GCF_003986945.1 Corallococcus sp. AB018
CCCCCTCGCTCCCCCGACTGTTGTCCTACCTACCCTTCAGGACGGGACAATGTTCACCCTCTTCACAAGATCCGGGCCTTCCTGTACTTCCAAGATGTTGCACGTTGATCCGCCCCTGTTCCCCCACAGAGGACCATGACTGCTCCCACTGTCC
The DNA here is from genome assembly GCF_003986945.1 of Corallococcus sp. AB018. Classification (NCBI taxonomy): domain Bacteria; kingdom Pseudomonadati; phylum Myxococcota; class Myxococcia; order Myxococcales; family Myxococcaceae; genus Corallococcus; species Corallococcus sp. AB018. Next base: position 155 of record NZ_RAWR01000107.1, read on the forward strand.
TCATCTCGGATGATGAGCCCCTTGTCGTGTCCGCACTCGCCCGGGAGGCCAAGCGCTCCGGCCTCGTCTGCGTGTCCGACACCACCTCCGAACATGTGCTGGAGCTGGCCCGCAAACACCGGCCCGCGGTCATCATCCTGGACATCAATCAGCACCAGGACGGACGGGACCTGCTCGCACAGCTGAAGAAGGACCCCGTCACCCGCGACTGCAAGGTCATCATGCTCAGTGGCGTGGAGGATCAATTCACACGCCACGTGTGCTTCGAGCTGGGCGCCGACGACTACGAAGTGAAGCCGTGCGACCCCACCTTCATGACCCGCATCGCCCGCATGGCCGCCGCCGCCGTGCGCCCTCCCGCTTCGCCCGAAGCCGCCTGACTCACGACGGCCGCAGCGAACGGATGGCCTGCGCGTAGTCCTTCGCGCCAAACACGTAGCTGCCCGCCACCAACACCGTCGCCCCCGCGTCCACCACGCGCTTCGCCGTCTGCGCGTTGATGCCGCCGTCCACCTCGATGTCCACGTCCTTCAGCCCCCGCGCGTCCAACATCGCGCGCAGCCGGCGGACCTTGTCCACCGTGGACTCGATGAACGACTGCCCGCCGAACCCCGGGTTCACGCTCATCAAGAGCACCATGTCCACGTCCCCCAGCACCTCTTCAATCGCCGACAGCGACGTGCCCGGGTTCAACACCACCGCCGGCTTCGCTCCCGCCTGACGGATGGATTGCAGCGTGCGGTGCAGATGCGGGCTCGCCTCCTGGTGCACCGTCAGCACGTCCGCGCCCGCCTTCGCGAACGCCTCCACGTACTTCTCCGGCTCGACAATCATCAGGTGCACGTCCAGCGGCTTCGTCGCCACCCGCTTGATGGCCTCCACGATGACCGGACCCAACGTGAGGTTGGGCACAAACCTGCCATCCATGACATCCACGTGAATCCAATCCGCGCCGGCGGCCTCGATGGCGCGGACCTCTTCACCCAGGCGGCTGAAGTCACAGGAGAGCAGCGACGGAGAGATGCGGACAGGGCGGGTCATGGCGGCGCTTCATAACCGCTTCCGGTAGGCCCTGGTACCTTCGCCCGGCAGGACAGGGTGCTTGCGGACACAGGTGGACCTGGCAGGTGGGGGGTCCGGGCAGCCGACACATCCTGCGTGCTACAACTTGGCGCGCCCGCGGCCATCCGCCGCATCCCACGGAGCCCGCCTCGGTGCTTCCCCAGTCCGTGCCCGCCTCCCCCAACCTGTCCCGCCGGCTCGCGAAGCTGACGTCCATCCTGGATGTCGCCAAGGCGATGAGCGCCGAGCGCGACCTCGACCTGCTGCTGCCCCTCATCCTCTATGAGGCCACCAAGGTCGTGGAGTCGGACCGCTGCTCGCTCTTCATCCTGGACCGCGAGCGCGAGGAGCTCTGGAGCAAGGTGGCCCAGGGCTCCAAGAACGAAATCCGTCTCCCCATGGGCAGCGGCATCGCCGGCCAGGTCGCCCATACCGGCGCCGTCATCAACATCCCCGACGCCTACGCCGACGCCCGCTTCAACAGCAGCTTCGACATCTCCAGCGGCTACCGCACCCACACCATCCTCTGCGTCCCCATGCGCGACGCCAATGGAGAGGTGACGGGCGTCATCCAGGCCCTCAACAAGCGCGGCGGGCAGGTGTTCGACGAGGAGGACGAGGAGCTGCTGCTCGCCCTGGGCGCCCAGGCCGCCGGCGCGATCGAGAACGCCCTCCTCCATGAGGAAATCAACCGCCTCTTCGAGGGCTTCGTCTCCGCGTCCGTCGTCGCCATCGAAGCGCGCGACCCCTCCACCGCGGGCCACTCCGGCCGCGTCGCGGACCTCACCGTGTCCCTGGCCCAGGCGCTGGAGCACCGCGCCACCGGCCCCTATGCCCAGACGCGCTTCACCGCCGTGGAGCTGCAGGAGCTGCGGTACGCGTCGCTGCTGCACGACTTCGGCAAGGTGGGCGTGCGCGAGAACGTGCTCGTCAAGGCGGAGAAGCTGTATCCGCATGAGCTGGAGGCGCTCAGCGCCCGCTTCCAACTGGCTCGCAAGGATTTGCAGCTGCAGAGCTCCCGTCGCCGGCTTGCCTCCGTGGAGGTCCGCGGCCTGTCCGCCCTGCCCTCCATCCATCAGGAGGAGGACGCGCGGCTCGGCCAGGAGCTGGCCCAGCTGGATGAGGTGATGGGCTTCCTGCTCACCTGCAACAAGCCCACGGTGCTCGCGCAGGGCAACTTCGAGCGGCTGCTGGAGCTGGGCAAGCTCACGTTCACCGACGCGCATGACCATGGGAAGCCGCTGCTGCTGCCCCATGAAATCCAATCCCTCTCCATCACCCGCGGCACCCTCTCCCCGGAGGAGCGCCGCGAAATCGAGAGCCACGTCGACCACACGTACCGCTTCCTGTCGCAGATTCCGTGGACTCGCGCGCTGCGCCGCGTGCCGGAGATTGCGTACGCGCACCACGAGAAGCTGGATGGCACGGGCTACCCTCGCGCCGTCCCGGAGATTCCGGTGCAGTCCCGGATGATGTCCATCTGCGACATCTACGACGCGCTCACCGCGAGCGACCGGCCCTACAAGAAGGCCGTGCCTCACACGCTCGCGTTGGACATCCTCAAGAAGGAGGCGGGGTCCGGACAGCTCGACAAGGACCTCTTCACCATCTTCGTCGAGGCGGAGATTCCCCGCCGGGCTCTCAAGAAGAGCCCGGCGTAGGGCCCTGCATCAGGCGCTGATGGTGTGCAGCCGGAGGCTGTTGATCTTCCCCGGCTGGCCCACCGGCGCGCCGAACACCACCACGATGCGGTCGCCCCTGCGAGCGAGGCCCCGCGACACCAGCTCCTCCTCCACGCGGCGGAGCATGGTCTCCGTCTCCTGGATGGGCTCCAGCACGCGCGGCACCACACCCCAGAGCAGCGACAGGCGGCGGCGCACCTCCTGGTTCGGGCTGAACGCGACAATCGGCACCGTGGGCCGGTAGTGCGCGAGCAGCCGCGCCGTCACGCCGGACAGCGTGAAGGCCGCGATGAGCGTGGCGCCGCTGGCCTTGGCCGCCTCGCACGCCACGCGCGCGATGACGTCCGGGAAGTGCAGCGGCAGGCCCAGCGGGGCCTCAATCTGGCGCGGCAGGAGCTGCGCGCGGGAGGAGGACTCCGCCGCCAGGATGATGCGCTCCATCATCTGCACGGAGTCCAGGGGGAACTTGCCGCTCGCCGTCTCACCCGAGAGCATCAGCGCGTCCGCCCCGTCGTACACGGCGTTGGCCACGTCGCTGGCCTCCGCGCGCGTGGGGCGCGGGTTGTCGATCATCGAGTTGAGCATCTGCGTGGCCACGATGACGGGCAGGCCGCGCAGATTGGAGCGCCGGATGATGTCCTTCTGGACGGCGGGCACTTCTTCCGGGGGAATCTCCACGCCCAGGTCGCCTCGGGCCACCATCACGCCGTCCGTCTTGTCGAGGATGGCGTCCAGGCGCGCGATGGCCTCCGGCTTCTCCAGCTTGGAGATGATGGGCACCGTGCGGCCCACCTCCGCCATGGCCTGGCGCGCGGAGTCCAGGTCGGACGGCTGACGCACGAAGGACAGCGCGATGTAGTCCACGCCCGCCTTGAGGCCGAAGATGAGGTCCTCGCGGTCCTTGGGCGTGAGCGCGTCCGCGCGCACCGCCACGCCGGGCAGGTTGATGCCCTTGTTGTTCTTCAGGATGCCGCCGTGAATCACTTCCGTCTTGATGAGCTGCTTCTTGTCCGTCTCCACGACGCGCAGCTCCAGGAGGCCGTCATCCAGGAGGATGCGGTCGCCCGGGTTCACGTCCGCCGCCAGGTGCGGGTACGTGGTGGACACGATTTCGTCCGTGCCCTTCACCGTCTCGTCGGTGGTGATGTGGAAGGTGGCGCCGTGCTTCAGCTCCGTGCTGCCCGTGACGAAGCGGCCGGTGCGAATCTTGGGACCCTGCAGGTCGCCCAGGATGCCCACCGCCTTGCGCACCTTCAGCGAGGCCGCGCGCAGCATGTCGATGTTCGCCTGATGCTGTTCGTGGCTGCCGTGGGAGAAGTTGAGCCGGGCCACGTCCATGCCGGACTCCAGCAGCGCTTCCAACATCTCCGGGGTCTGACTGGCGGGACCGAGGGTGCAGACAATCTTTGCTCGTCGCATATGAGGCCGAACATCCGGCCCCAGCGCGTTTCGGTCAAGGAGTCACGGAGCGCGACCGAGCAGGTAAACCAGTAAATGTCCAGGCCGCTCGGCGTGCGCTCAACCGCGCAGCAGCGTGCCCAGGTTCTCTCGCTCCCAACGCAGCGCGGCGGCGTAGTGCGGGTACGTGCGCTCGCGCTCGCGGAAGGCGCGCGGGTGGTGCACGCGGCGCCCGGTGCGATTGCTGCTGGGGAACAGCTGGTGGAGCATCTCGTGGAAGACGATGAACTCCACGAAGAAGGCAGGCACGTCCGGCTTGTCCAGCGCGGGGTGGATGCGGATTTCGCGCGTCTGGTGGTCGTAGACGCCCAGGCGGATGGACTTGCGGCGGCGGCGCGGCGGCATGCGGCCCCAGCCGATGCGGGCCTGGATGGCGTTCTGGAAGTAGGCCTCGTTGACGCCATTGTAGAGCGCGCGCAGGTCGAAGCAGCGGCCGAGAGGGTTCAGCTCCGCGTCGGATTCCCGGCGCAGCTGGCGGATGAGCGGCTGCTGGCCCCGGATGTACTCGTCCAGGAGGGCGCCCGCGGCGCGGTGCCCCCGGCCCGCGTAGTCCGCCACCGCGCGCACGATGACTTCGGGCGCGTCCAGGAACATGTGGTGCAGCCGCAGCTGGAGCACCTGCGAGCCGCGGCGGAAGGACACCATGGTGGAGCGGTTGTCCGTCACGGCCAGGCGCACCGGCATGCCCAGGTTCGCGCTCAACCGCCACGCGAGCGACTCCGCGCGCGACCAGAGCTCCTCACGCGACGCGGTGAGGACGCGCGGTGCCTCCTCCGCGACGCGGTTGCGCGGCGGCAGCGGCGCGGGACCTTCCGGCACGCGCTGCGCGGAAGCGGCGGCGCGTTCCGCGGACGAGCCACGGGGGAACAGGGACATCTGGCGGAAGGCTTCGGGCGTCACGCGGGGGGCATCGTACCCGGCACTTCCCGAACCTCAAGGCCAGGGGCTGGATGCCCGTCCGCCTGTCGACCGGGCCCACACGCCGCGCGTGACACCCCGGGTTGAATTCGTCCCAGAGGCATTGTCCTTCAGGACAGGCTGCCCGGGTCGCCATGGCGCGACTTGAGCAGCCGCTCCAGCCGCTCCGGCTCCATGCGCACCACGAAGGTCTTCTCCCGGGCATACGTCACCTGCCCGGGGGCAGCGCCCTTCAGCTTGCGCACGAACTTCACCGGCATGTAGCTCACCTCGCCGCGAGGTTCGCCCTTCGCGCCGGAGTGGTGCAGCGCGAGGTGCGCCGCGTCCAGGAGAACCTCCTGCGCCACCTCCGCGTTCTTCTCCACCGGCACCACCACGTGGCTGCCCGGCAATCCCCGCGCGTGCAGCCAGAGGTGCCACGGACGGGCCACCTTGAAGGTGAGCTGGTCGTTGTCCTCCGCGCCTCGCCCCACCCAGATGCGCGCGCCGCCATGGCCCACGTACTCCTTGAAGGGGAGGCCTCCCTTTGGCCCCTCTTCCCCCTGGGTCACCTGGAGCACTTCCACCTGCGCGAGCAGCGCGGCGTCATCCATGGCTTCAATCTGCGTGAGCGCCGTCTGCGCGTGGGCGACCTCTCGCGCGAGCTCCGCCTCGCGGTGGCGGGCCTGCTCCACGCCGCGCAGCAGGCGCCGGTACTGGTGGAAGTGCCAGTCCGCCTCCTCCTTCGGGGTGCGCTTCGGGTCCAGCTTCACCTGGACCTCCTCCACGCCCGCCTCCGTATAGGAGGTGAGCGTCACCTGGGACGCGCCGCGCTTGAGCCGGTGCAGGTTCTGCGCGAGCAGCTCGCCCACTTCGCGGTGCTTCTCCGCCTCCGGGCCGCGCTGGGCCTCCGCGCGCACCTTCTCCAATGTGCGCGAGGAGCGCTTCAGCCTCGCCCGGTACGGCTGCGCGAGCCGGCGGCGGATGGTGTCCGCGCGGCTGGTGCGGTCCTTCTGTCCGAGCACCCGCTCGGCGGCCTGCAGCCTGGGCAGCGTGTCGTCTTCCTTCGGCTCCAGACGTGAAGGCTGCGCGCGGCCCTTCGCCAGCGCCTCCGCGGACACGGGCTCCGGTGGCGACCACTGCGCTCCGGGATAGAGGTTGCGCCTGGGGCCGAAGCCTTCGCCGGAGAGCATCAGCACCCGGTTGTTGTCGCTGAGGAGCAGCAGTCCCCCGGGCGCGCCCACCTCCATCACCAGCCGGCGGCGCACGCCTTCGCGATCGAACTCCAGGATGATGGCGCGGCTCTCCTCCAGGTAGCGCGCGGCCTGGAGCTTGAAGCCGGTGAGTTCCTGGCGCAGCCAACGCTGGAAGGGAGCGGGCTCGCCTGGCGTGGGGAAGCGGTCCTCCGCGACGGACAGGCGCGACAGCTCGCCTTCGGCGCAGAGGCACAGCACGACCGATCTGCCCGGGACGCGCAGCTCCACGTAGGCCAGGCGGGGAAGCGGGCACCACGCCTTCTGGGCCACCGCGCCCACCAGCCGGGCCGCGGCCTCCGCCACGACCTCACCGAACTCCACCGGACGCAGCGACATGGGGGCCCCTCCCGGGCGGACACACGAGGAGACGTAAACCCCTGGCCCGCAAAAGAAAAACGGCCCGGCGGGTTTCGCCGAGCCGTTCACCGGACGTCAACGGACGCCCGAAATGACACCGCTACTTCAGGCTTCCGGGGTCGACGGGGCCGCGGGGGTCGCGGCCTTCCGGCGGGAAGCGGTCTTCTTCTTGGCGGCCTTCTTGGCGGCCGGCTTCTTCGCGACGGCCTTCTTGGCCGTACCGCGCTTGGCGGCAGGGGCCTTGCGGGCGGTCTTCTTCGTCGCGGTCTTCTTCGTCGCGGCCTTCTTCGCGGTCTTCTTCTTCGCGGCCATCGGAATCCTCCGTTCAGTGTTGAGGCCCGCGAGGACGCGAGCCCTGCACCCACTTCGAACTGAACGTGAGTGCTTGAAATGAATGGTACGGGCGACATGCCAGTGTGTCAACGCATGGTGATGTATTGCAGTGCGCGGCGAGGCCGATTTTTGGCCTCCGGGCGCTTCGAACCGTTCGTGGCGGTCATTTCGGGGGTCCGACGCGTCGCGCGCGAGGCCGAATTTCCGGCTCCGGACGCACTTCGAGGGTCCGCGCTCCGGGGCTGGATGTCCGCTGCCGTGCATCCGGCGCGCGCGCATCGCATCGCTTCCCGTCGTGGAGGCGGCGGCCTACGGTGCGCGCCCGAATGAGCTCCGCCGCGCTGACCTTCCCCTCGTCCTTCACCTTCGGCGTCGCCACTTCCGCGTACCAGGTGGAGGGCGGCATCGAGAACGACTGGGCCGAATGGGAGCGGCTGGGGAAGTTGAAGGAGCCCCATGCGAGATGCGGCATCGCGGTGGACCACTGGCGCCGCTACGCGGAGGACTACGCCCTGGCGAAGGCGGTGGGGGCCACGGCGTTCCGGCTGTCGCTGGAGTGGGCGCGAATCGAGCCCGAGCGCGGCCGGTTCGATGGCGCGGTGCTGGAGGGCTACCGCGAGCGGCTCTTGAAGCTGCGCGCGATGGGCCTGCGGCCGGTGGTGACGCTCCATCACTTCACCCACCCCACGTGGTTCCACGCGTCCACGCCCTGGCACCTTCCGGAGAGCCTGGAGGCCTTCCGCCAGTACGTGCGCCGGTGCGCGCCCCTGCTGGAGGGGCTGGACGCGCTCGTCATCTCCTTCAACGAACCGATGGTCCTCTTGTTGGGCGGCTACCTTCAGGGCCTGATGCCGCCGGGCATCGCGGACGGGGCGAAGACGATGGCCGCGCTCGGGAACATGGTGCGCGCGCACGTCATCGCTCGGGAAGAGCTGGGCCAGCACCTGGGACGGGTGGAGCTGGGCATCTCCCAGAACATGCTCGCGTTCGCGCCGGACCGCTGGTGGCATCCCCTGGACCGCTCGCTGGTGAGGCTGGCGGCCCCGGCCTACAACCACGCGTTCCACGAGGCGCTGTCGTCCGGCCACCTGCGCGTGTTCATGCCGGGCGTGGCGTCCACGGACGTGCGCATCGAGGGGGCGCGCGACTCCGTGGAGTTCGTGGGCGTCAACTACTACACGCGCGCGCACCTGCGCTTCATGCCGCGCCCGCCCTTCATCGACTTCAAGTACCGCGACCCGGACGGGCGCGGGCTCACCGACATCGGGTGGGAGCAGCGGCCCGAGGGCTTCCTCCAGCTCCTTCAGGAGGTAAAGCGCTACGGCAAGCCGGTGTGGGTCACGGAGAACGGCATCGACGACCGCAAGGGCACGGTGCGGCCGGAGTATCTGCACGCGCACCTGCGCCAGGTGCTGGCCGCGCGCGAGGCCGGCGTGGACGTGCAGGGCTACCTTTATTGGAGCCTGCTGGACAACTTCGAGTGGTTGGAGGGCTGGGGCCCGCGCTTCGGCCTCTACCACGTCGACTTCGACACGCTGGAGCGCCGCCCCACCCCGGCCTGCGACTACTTCCGCGAGGTCGCCACCGGGCGCGTGCTGGTGCCGCCCACGGCTCAGCCCAGCGCCGCGCGGTAGTCCACCTCCGGCTCCTCCAGAGGTGCCGTGGGGTCCGTGTCCGCGCCCGCGAAGAAGCGGCGCACGCTGTCCTCCACCGCCTCCGGCGAGTCCAGCCCGTTCACCTCCGAGCGGAAGTGCGCCGCGCCCTTGAGGCCGTGGGCGTACCAGGCCAGGTGCCGGCGGAAGGAGCGCACCGCGCTCAAGGGCTCCCCGACGAACTCCGCGTGGGCCCGGACGTGCTCCAGCACCAGCTCACAGCGCTCCTCCGGCGTGGCGGGCGGGCCGCCCGAAAGTTCGCGGAAGAGCCACGGGTTGCCCAGGGCGCCCCGGCCAATCATCACGAAGTCGCAGCCGGTGCTGTCCAGCATGCGGTGGGCGTCCGCCACCGTCTTCACGTCCCCGTTGCCCATGATGGGCAGCTCCGGGAAGTGGCGCTTCAGGTCGGCGATGTGGTCCCAGTTCGCCTGCCCCGAGTAGCCCTGCTCGCGCGTGCGAGGGTGCAGGGCGAGCCCCGCGCACCCCGCCTCCTGCAGCGCCTCCGCCACCTTCAGATAGTTGAGCGTGCGCGCGTCCCAGCCCGAGCGGATTTTACAGGTGACGGGCAGGCCGGTGGCCTCGCGGATGGCTCGGACGATGTCGGCGGCGCGAGGCACGTCGCACAAGAGGCCGCTGCCGGCGCCGTTGCGCACCACCTTCTTCACCGGGCAGCCCATGTTGATGTCGATGACCTGCGCGCCCGCGGCCTTGCCCACCTGCGCGGCCTGGGCCATGGCCTCCGGCTCGCCTCCGAAAATCTGGAGCGAGTAGGGCTTCTCCACGTCCGGGTCGTAGCGCAGGTACTTGAGCGTGCGCTGGTTCTGGCGCATCAGGCCCTGCGCGCTGACCAGCTCCGTGGGGCAGAGGGCCGCGCCCAGCCGGAAGGCGATGACGCGGAAGGGGCGCTCGCTCACGCCGGCCATGGGCGCGAGGATGTAGGGGTTGGGGAGCGTGTAGGGACCCAGCTTCAGCATGGCGGAAGACACCCTATAACCCGGAGGGGAACAGAAGCGCGCGGGCCATGAGAACGGCCCTGCGCGAGTGGGGCCCAACGATTAAGGTCCCCCTCCATGTTCCGTTTTCGGCTCGGGAGCGTCCCCGTCCACGTCCACACGAGTCACCTGCTCTTCTCCGCGGTGTTCGCCTACCAGTCCCTGCCCCTGCCGGGCCGGCACTCGGGTGCCGGGTGGCTGGGGGACCAGCTGGCCGACGCCGCGTCGCCCGGGCACATGGGCGCGGTGGTGACCTACGTGCTGGCGTGGATGTTCATCGTCTTCGTGTCCGTGCTCGTCCATGAGCTGGGGCACGCAGTGGCCTTCCGCTACTTCGGATACCAGCCGAGCGTGGACCTGGTGTTCATGGGCGGCGTGACGCGGCCCAACACGGACGCGCCCCTGCCCTGGCACAAGGACGTGGTGAGCAGCTTCGCGGGCCCGCTGGCGGGGCTGGCGCTGGGCGTCCTGTGCTGGGCGGTGCTGATGCAGGTGCGGGGCCGCTCGGAGGTGGCGGACTTCTTCCTGAGCAACTTCTTCTTCGCCAACATGGTGTGGGCGGTGCTGAACCTGCTGCCGGTGCCTCCCTTGGATGGCGGGCACATCAGCACGGCGCTGGCGACGCGGATGTTCGGGCGGAGGGGCTTCATCGTGTCGCACGTGCTGGCGCTGGGCCTGTGCGTGGGCCTGGTGCTGCTCAGCATCAAGAGCGGGGCCCTGTTCATGGGCGTCCTCTTCGCCATGTTCGGCTTCCAGGCGTTCCGCGTGCTGACGGACGTGATGCGCGTGCGCAACGAGGCGAAGGAGGAGGAGGGCCCCAACGCCCAGGCCCTGCGCGAGGCGCAGCAGGCGCTGCGCGAGGACCGGCTGGACGACGCGTGGCGGCAGGGCAACCGGGTGCTGGAGACGGAGGGCCTGTCCCCCGGGCTCACCAGCCGGACCCACTACCTGCTGGGCTGGGTGGCGCTGAAGCAGGGCCACGGGCGGCCCGCGCTGGACCACTTCTCCCAGGTGCAGGGCCAGCCGGTGGAGATGCACGCGGTGGCGGCGGCGTTCTCCCTGGTGGGGGATGACGCTCGGGCGGTGGGCTACTGGAAGCAGGCGTGGGGCGAGTCGCAGGACCGCACCGTGATGCACGAGTACGCGGGCGCGCTCATCCGCCTGGGCCAGGTGAACGAGGCGCTGCGGCTGCCCGGCGTGGACCCGGCGGCCGCGTTCCGGTGCGCGGAGCGGGCGCTGTTCATCCGGGGCGCCTATTCGGAGGCCGCGGCGGTGGGCGAGGCGGCGCTGAAGCACGTACCGGACCCGGGCATCGCGTACGACGCGGCCTGCGCCTTCGCGCGCGCGGGCAACGTGGCGGACGCGGTGCGGCTGCTTCAGCGGGCGGAAGGCCTGGGCTTCAAGGACGCGGCCTACGCCTCCTCCGATGAGGATCTGGCGCACCTGCACGGCCACCCCGCCTTCGAGGAGTGGCTGGCCCGGCTGCGGCCGGCCGCCTCGTCCTGACGGGGGCGACTTTCTCCCGCTCGGCGCCTTCCGGGCCCTAAAGTCCGCGCCCGTCCCGTGAGCCCTCCGTCCCCTCCCGTGAAACCTGGTGCCGAGCCCGTGCGTACCGGAGACATGCCGGCATCTCCGGGAGCTTCCGGCGACTCGGACGAGGTGTTGATGGAGCGGTTCTGCCAGGGGGACGCGCAGGCGTTCGACGCGCTCTTCCAGCGCTACGCGCGCCCCGTCCAGGGCTACCTGGCGCGCCTCACCGGCAGCCCCGCCACCGCCGAGGACCTGGCCCAGCTCACCTTCCTGTCCCTGGTGCGCGCGCGGGGCCGCTATCAGGCCGGGGCCCGCGTCCGGCCCTGGCTGTACGCCATCGCCACCAACGCCGCGCGCGACCATGCGCGCCGCCACCGCCGCCCGGAGGACCTCACGCCGGAGGGCGAGCTGCCCCTCACCGCGGTGGCGGACACGCCGGAGCCTCGCGACGCGGGTCTGGAGCGCGCGGTGCAACGCGCCCTGGCGCAGCTTCCCGAAGGCCAGCGGCTGCCCATCCTCATGCACCGCTTCGAGGGCATGGGCTTCGCCGAAATCGCCGAGGCCCTGGGCCTCACCGAGAGCGCGGTGAAGGTCCGCGCCCACCGGGGCTACGCGCGCCTGCGCGAGCTGCTCGCCCCTCTTCAGCAGGAGACTTCACGATGACGCCCGAGTGCGAACGCGTCCTCGACCAACTGGACGGCCCGTTGCCTCCGGACCTGGCTTCGCACGCGGCCGGGTGCGCGGACTGCCGGGCCCTGATGGAGGGCTTCCAGGTGCTGGCGCCCCCCGCCTCCGCTCCGCCCCCTGTCCTTATTAATGATGCGAGGCTCGAACAGACGCGGCGCCAGTCGCTGACGGAGCTGGCGGCGCACCCCAAGCCCACGCCGTGGTGGAAGGAGGTGGCGGTGCTGCTCGCCGCCTATCTGGGCGTGGGCGCGGTGGGGCTGCTCTGGGTGGGCCGGCACGGGATGATGCTCAACTCCGCGTCGCCGCTGGCGGTGGCGCTCGTGGCGCTGCTCATCGTCGTGGGCGTGGGCGGCGGCGCGATGGTGGCCCTGGCTCCGAGGCAGCGCGCCTGGCCCTTCACGCTCGTGGCCGTGGGCGCGCTCGTCGTGGCGCTGGCGCAGCTGAGCGGACGCTCGGGCGTCCAGGTGCGGCCGTTCCTCGCGGGCACCCTGGGGTGCATGGGCGCGGAGGTGGTGCTGTCCGTGGTGCCGCTGGCCCTGGCGCTCGTCCTGCTGTGCCGCTCCGCCTTCCAGCCCGTTCGGGCGCTGGCGGCGGGCCTGTCCTCCGCGGGTGTGAGTCTGCTGATACTTCACGTGCACTGCCCGGACGGCAGCGCGGGCCACCTGATGCTGGGCCACGTGCTGCCGTGGTTCGTGCTGGCGGGCGTGGCGGTGTTCATCCGCTCGCGCCTGCCGTCCCGCTCGTTCGCGCCTTGAGGGGCGCTGGGAGTCCTACTGGAGCCGCGACAGCGCTTCCTGGGGGAAGGCTCGCGCGTCCACCTTGGCGTGCCACTCCTTGATGCGGCCGTCCGGCCCGATGACGACGCCCACCCGGCGCGCGTTGGGGGCCGAGGCGTCATCCGCGGCCCCGTAGGCCAGCCCCACCTTGCGATCCACGTCGCACAGGAGCGGGAAGTTGAAGCCGAACTTCTGGGCGAAGGCCTGGTTCTCCTCCGGCGTGTCGAAGCTGATGCCCAGGATGGCGGTGCCCTTCGCCTCGTACTGGGTCTTGTGATCGCGGAAGGAGCAGCCCTCCGCGGTGCATCCCGGGGTGTCCGCCTTCGGGTAGAACCAGAGCACCACGTTCTTGCCCCGGTAGTCCGACAGCCGGTGCGTCTTCCCCGTCGAGTCCTGCACGGTGAACTCCGGGGCCACGTCTCCCTGCTTGAGCATGTGCGATGCCTCCTTCATGGGGTGGAAACCGGGGGCGTCGTAACACGCTCCGGGGGCAGGGAGCCGGGCACCGCTCGGGCGATGTGTGGAGTGGAGTGCAGGCGGACGGCGCCGGAACACGGGCGTCATCAAGAGGCTTGAAACCCACCGGCCTCCTCCGTTTAGTAGGTGCACCAAATGAACACCTCCGACGAACCTCCGCCTGCCGAAATGCAGCGGATGGCCGCGCTCACTCTCTGGGCGCGACAGAACCTCTCACGCCTCATCTATTTCCTGCTGGGCGCGTCCAACCGCATCCGCCTGCCGACCCCCTCGGTGTTGCCCATCGCGGGCGCGGTGGTCGGGCTCTACAGCGGACTGGCCGCGGGCATCTTCTCCAACCTCATTGGCGTGATGAGCGGCATCACGTTCAGCGCCGCGGAGCTGACGGCGACGCTGAAGCCGCAGCGGCTGCGCACGTTGATGGAGTCGCTCTCCTCCGCGCGCTGGCACCTGGAGTACGCGCTGGTGGGCGTACCGCTGGCGCTGGGCGCGCTCTTGCTGGCGCGGGTGATTGACCCCGGCGGTCCGCGCGATGAAGTGAAGCGCCGCCTGCGCCTGCTCGCGCTGCTGACGCTGGGCGCGCTGTCGCTCTACTACCCGCTGGTGGGCCTGGCGGCCGTGAACGCCGTGTTCGGCCACGCGCACAACCTGCCCGCGGCGCTGCCACACCTGCCGTGGTGGCTGATGCTGCTCGCGCCCACGGTGGGCGGCCTGGCGGTGGGGCGGCTCTTGCGCGACCGGCCGGAGACGCACGGACACGGACTTCCGGAGGTGGTGCGCGCGGTGAAGAGCGGCGCCAACGTGGTGCCGGCGGACCGAGGACTGCTCAAGCTCATCGCGTCCGCCATCACCATTGGCAGCGGCGGCTCCGCGGGCCGCGAGGGCCCCATCGTCTACGGAGGCGCGGCGTTCGCGTCCAGCGTGGGGCGCGTGCTGGGCTTCAGCCGCAGGGAGCTGTCCATCCTGCTGGCGTGCGGCGCGGGCGCGGGCATCTCCGCGTCCTTCAACGCCCCCATCGCGGGCGCGGTGTTCGCGATGGAGATCATCCTGCGCGAGTTCGAGCTGCGGGTGTTCTCCCCCATCATCCTGGCGAGCGTGGCGGGCACGCTGGTGAGCCGCGGCGTGCTGGACGAGGCGCCCATGATCAACCGGGTGAACTACGAGCTGGTCAGCGGCTCGGAGGTCTTCGCCTACGCGGCGCTGGGCATCGGATGCGGGCTGCTCGCGTTCGCGTTCGTGAAGCTGCTGCACGGCGTGGAGCACTTCTTCCAAGGCCGCATGGGCGGGAAGCTGTCTCCGTGGCTGGGGAAGAAGCCGCTGCCGGTGCGCGCCGCGCTGGGCGGCCTGTGCACGGGCGTGCTCGTGTTCCTGAGCCCCACGGTGTGGGGCAGCGGGCACGACTACATCAACCTGGCGGCGGCGGGTCAGCTGCCCTTCCTCTTCCTGGTGACGGCGTGCGTGCTGAAGCTCGTGGCCACGTCGCTCACCATCGGCTCGGGAGGCTCCGGCGGTACGTTCTTCCCCGCGGCCCTCATCGGCGCCATGGCGGGCGGCGCGTTCGGCACGCTGGTGCACTACTTCTTCCCGCACGCCACGGGGCCCAGCGGCGCGTACGCCATCGTGGGCATGGGCGGCGCGGTGGCGGCGCTCACGCGCGGCCCGCTCACCGGCATGATGATGCTGTACGAGCTGAGCGGCAGCCACGAAATCATCCTGCCGCTGATGGTGACGTGCACCATCGCGTCCGCGGTGTGCCACTTCCTCACGGAGCGCACGGCGCCCAAGGTGCAGAGCGACGAGGACCTGCTGGCGGCCACGCACGTGCGGGCCCTGATGACGGAGGTGCCGGCGGTGACCGCGGGCACGCCGCTGCGCGCGCTGACGGACCAGCTGCTCACGTCCGAGGCCGGCACGCTGCCGGTGCTGGACACCGAGGGAAACCTCTACGGCACGGTGCAGGTGGAGCAGCTGCGCGAGGTGTGGCGCGACGAGTCCATGTACCCGCTGCTCGTGGCCAGTGACCTGGCGCGCAAGCTGCCCGCGCTGGCGCCGGACTCGGACCTGGCGCATGCGCTCCAGGTGATGGACCAGGAGGACGTGGACGCGTTGCCGGTGGCGCCCGTGCTGGGACTGGCCCCGTGCGGGCTCCTCACCCGCGCCGCCGTCCGGCGATTCCTCTTCGCGCAGCACGCGCGCGAGCACTCGACGGGGAACTACCCCGTCACCCCCTCCGAGGCGGCGCACTGAGCATCGGAGACCGGCGGGCCGGCCGGCTCCGGGGATTGCCGCCAGGGCAGACACCCACGACGGGAGCGCATCCCACTCCCGCCGTGCGAGCGCCCTCCAACGTGTCGCGGACGGCTAATCAATCCCCAATGTCAGCTCAAGCTCGCACGTCACGGGGTCGATGCCAGACGACGGCGGAGAGTAGGTGCACACCACGCCCTGGTTCCCCTTGGGATAGGTGACGACAGACGCCGAACAGACGCCGCCCGAGTAGGTGACGAAGACCGAGAAGACGCACGCCTTGGCCGCGCCCCACGGGTCCGCCGGGTTCGTCGTATAGGAGAAGCCCTGACTCCAGTTCATCGCGGGCGGAACCTCCGTCTGGGCAAAGCCCTCGCCCCCGATTGTCGCGGGCTGTTGCACGAGGACGTGTCCGCTCAGGGCAGTCCCGTTCTTATAGAGAGTCGAGCCGGTGCCGTTGACGATGTGGAAGGTCTCGGTGACGTACACGAGCCTCTTCGAACCGGACAGGTCACGCGACGGAACCGGGAGGGGCTGCCCCTGGCTGGCCACGAACTCCTGGGCCATCCGCTGCGAGTCGAAGTCCCCCGGCTCCTCGGCGGAAGCGGACACAGTGGCCAGCAACGAGGCGCCCACCAGGGCAGAAACGGCCAGGTACTTCACTCCGTGGCGCGGCATGTGAGGCTCTCCATTGTCTGGGGTAGGCCCTCCCAGGCCATGGTCTGGCTTTCCGGCGAGGGCGAACGACGGGCTAACATGCCATTCATTGGAATGGCAATCCTAAACCCTCAAAACCCCCAATTCGATTCTTGACGGAGTTGTCTGACCAAGGAGAAGGAAGGCCGCGACCCGGGCGGGTCTGTCAGGAAACCAGGGGAGCAGGCATCCTTGGGCGCCATGTCCGAACCCGCCCTGTCCACCCTGCGCGCAGAGCTGTCCTCCACCTTCCATGATGCCCGGGTGCGCCACATGGTGGCCCTGGGGCGCAAGGCCCGGACAGACCCGGAGGCGCAGGCGCTGCTGGACGCGCTGGCTCGGGGGGATGCCTTCGAGCGGCGGCTGGCCCTGGCGGCCCAGTTCACGCGCCGCGACGGCGAGGCGGTGCTGAAGGCCACGTCGGACGAGTCCTTCCGCGTGCGCGCGCTGGCGTTCGAGCTGGTGTCACTGGCCTGTGACGATGCCCAGGCGCTGGAGGCACTGCGCATGGCGCACGGGATGCGCCGCGAGCAGGCCGTCATCCACCAACTGCGCAAGCGCAAGCGGCACGCCGTCATCGACGCGTTCCTGGACGGGCTGGCGGAGCGGGGCGAGCACGTCACCTTCGCGGACACGGTGCCGCTGGCGTCCGAGGCGGCCCTGCGCCGGCATGTGGCGCGGGCCCTGGAGCGGCCCAGCTACCGGTTCTGGGCGCGGCTGGCGCGGCATGCGCCGTCCGTGCTGGGACAGGTGCTGCTGGAGCGGCTGAATGCAGTATCGGGCGAGCCCGACCCCGTCACCCGGCAGCACCTGGGGTGGGGCATGGCGTGGCTGGCGGAGCGGACGCCCGACGTGGCGGAGACGCTGCTGGCGCTGCTGCTGGAGCGGGGCATCCCGCCGGACGAGCACGCCGTGCGGACGCTGGTGAAGCATCGCCCCGTGCGCATGGTGGCGCTCCTGCGCAAGCGTTCCCCTGCGTTCCTCCCGCACCTGCTGTTCGCGAAGTCCCTGGCGTCGCTGGACGCCGAGTCCCTGACCTGGATTGTCCAGCGCGACCCGACGCTGCTGGGCCGCGCGGAGGACGTGCTGAAGGAGCTGCCGGAGCCGCTGCACGCGACGCTCACCGAGGCCTGGGCCGCGTCCGTGGAGCGGGCCCCCGCGTGGGGCACGCCGCTCATCGCGCGCATCGTGGACCCGGCCCTGCGCGAGGGCGTCTACGCGCGCTGGACCGTGGGCGCTCGCACCCGGGATGGCGTCATCGCGCCGGAGTACGTGCGGCACCTGCCGGTGGCGCTGCGTGAGCGGGAGGCGCGTCGTCACCTGGACGAGGTGGTGGCGCTGGGCACGCGCGCCGAGGCGCGGTTCTCCTATGCGCGCTTCCTGCCCTGGGATGAAGCGCTGGGCGCGCTCCGGGGCACGCTGGGGCACCCGGACGCGGCGATGCGCGGAGTGGCGCTGAGCGCGCTGCTGGCGCTGCCCGGCCTGCGCCCGGACGAGCCCGCGTGGGTCGCCCCCGCGCTGGCGATGGTGCTGGCCCGGAAGAACGAACAGGACCCGGTGCGCGGGGTGATGCTCCAGGCGCTGGTCGAGTGGCCCCGCCGGATGTGGCGCGCCGAGCACACCGAGGCCCTGGGGCGGATGCTGCGCGACGCGCTGGACGCCGCGGACCTGTCGATGGGGACGGCGCAGTCGGCGGAGCGGCTGCTGGTGCGGGCCTTCAGCGCGGACCCGGCGTGGGCCGCGCAGTGGCTGGGCACCTTCCTCAAGGAGCGCGGGCGCATCCTGGACGGAGGCCTGGGTCACCGGTTGACGGACGACGAGGTGCGCCGGGCCGCGCCGTACCTGCTCGCGCTGGCGAAGAGCTGGGCGGAGCGCGAGCGCGGAGGTCCCCTGCTCCAGCTCGCGGCGAGCCTGGGCAAGCGCGCGACGCTGGTGCCCGGCCTGTCGGACTGGCTCGTCTCCGTGCGCGACACGGGGCCCGACAACCGGCTGGCGCTGGCGCTGACCGCGTGGCTGTCGCGGGAAGACCGGCCGCGCTTCGAGTCGACCCTCGCGGCCACACTGCGGCGCTGGCGGGACCGGGGCTGGGACGACGAGGTGGTGGCGCTGGCGGGGGCGGAGAAGCCAGGGCTTCCGCTGCATCGGGAGCTGGTGGAGGAACTGGAGCGGGTGGCGCTGCGACTGGGCAAGCCGTCCGGGAACGCGCTGTGGGTGCTGCGCTACCGGGCTGTGAAGGACTTCGACCGGATGCTGCCCGCGCTGCTCAAGCGGGACGAGAGCGCCATCGCTATCCCCGTGGTGCGCGAGTTCCTGCACCGGAGGCGGCAGGACCTGCTGGGGCCGTACCTGAACGCGCCGGTCATCACCGGCCAGTTCGCCACGGGGGCGACGCATTGGATCTTGCCGTTCGACTCGGGGTTCTTCCGGTGGACGGTGGAGCAGAACCGGGCGTATTCGCGCGCGCTCGAGAGGCTGTGCGCGGACATGGAGCGGGACACGCCTTCGGTGCTGGCGGCGGTGACGCGGATGGCGGCGCTGGACTGGGCGCCCATGGACGCGCTCCTGGCGCTGGCGAACGACAAGCGGCCCGCGGTGCAGGAGCGGGCCCTGCGGGTGATGGCGCGGTGCGACCAGGGCCAGGGCGTGCCTACGCTGCTGGGGGCGCTGGAGGACTCGCGCGCGCGCATCGCCATCTACGGCCTGCGCCGTGCGTTCAACGGCATGCCCGTCACGCGGGTGCTGTCGCTGCTGGCGGAGGTGCCGCTGACCAAGGTCACGGTGGCCAAGGAGGTGGTGCGCCTGTTGGGCGAGCTGCGCTCGGACGCGGGCTACGAGCGGCTGCTGGAGCTGGACGCGAAGCCGCTGCACCGCGACGTGCGCATCGCGCTCCTGCGCGCGCTGTGGGACCACCTGGACCGCGAGCCCACGTGGGTGGTGTTCGAGCGCGCCGTCACCGGCGAGGACGCCATCATGGCGTCGCGCGTGGGGGACATCCCGGCGGACCGGCTGACGGAGGCGCTGGATGCGCGGCTGTCCGGGCTGCTCGCGAAGGTGCTGGCGCGGCCGGAGCCGGATGCGCGCATCGACCTGCTGCGCCGCGCGGCCTGGCTGTCCGTGAAGGACCGGGAGCGCGTGTTCCTCTCTGCTTGTGGCGCGCGGCTGGCTTCGCCCTATGACGACGAGGTGCGCGCGGCGATGGGCGCGCTGGTGTACCGGGCCGACGAGCGCGATGTGACGCTGTTCGAGCGGATGCTGGAGGCGGTGGTGCGGGACCGGCGCGCGCTGAGCGTGGCGATGGATGCCCTGCTCCAGCCCCGCGACCGGATGCGGCCTGTGCCTCTGCAGGCTGTGTATGGACTGGTGACGGGAGGGCCGCTCACGAAGGACCCGTGCCTGGCAACGCTTCGCGTGCGCTGCGCGGCGGTAGCCCTGGGCCCTCCGGCGTTCGCGATCCACCTGGACGCGATGGGCCAGGAGGGCTGGCTCCACGCGGACGCGCTGATGGCGGCCCAGGTGGCGGTGTCGAACCTGCCGGTGGAGACGATGGACGACGTCGGCCGGCGCCTGGCTCGGAGCTCCAGTCCGGAGGCGCGGCGGCTGGCCCTGCACTGCCTGGTGCGCGACGCGGGGGATGGGCGCGGATGGACGGAGGAGCGGCTGGAGAAACTCACCGCGTTCCAGCGCGATGCAGCACCGCTCGTGGCCGGCGCCGCGCAGTTCGTGTTCCCGCCCCGGGAGATGGTCGAGGCCTCGGAAGAGAAGTAGGCCCCCGGGCGCGGTGTTCCAAGACCTGTCCGACTGTCGGACAGGCTTCCGCGGCCTGACTGGAGCGGGGGCCCGCGGGTCGCGGTGCTCCAGAACTTGTCCGACTGTCGGACAGGTTTGTGCGCTGCGCCGCCGGCAGGGCGGCACGTCCGTCTTCCGGGGCCCATGAGGCTCAGTTCAGCGAGCGGACCGGGGCCATCCACGCGGCTCCTCGCTCCGCCTCGCTCGCGTATTGCTCCAGTTGCAGCGCCCGGTGGGCCACGGTGTGTTCGGCCAGGACCCTGGCCCGGGCTCGCATGCCCAGCTGGCGCCGGTCCGCTTCCGGCATCGCGAGCAGGTAGCGCAGCACGTCCTGCTCCGTGCGGGCGACCATCACCTCCTCGCCCAGCGAGAAGACGTCCTCCAGCCCTGGCCACGGGTCGCAGATGAGCGCCGCTCCACAGGCCGCGGCCTCGAACAGGTTCGCCCCTGGCGTGTGCTCGGCCTGGGAGAGGACCAGCGTGAAGCGCTGCGCACCGATGAAGCCCGCGTGCTCCTGGAGGGACGGGGCCGCGTGCCTCGCCACGTTGGCGGGCCAGGCGTCATCCACCGCCGACAGCGTGCCCGCGAGGACGAAGCGCCCGTCGGACCAACCGCGCGCGGCGCCCAGCAGCCATTGCTTCAAGAGCCCCCGCCGCTCCGGCGACGACGGCCCCGCGTACCCCAGGTCCCAGCGCGTCCGTCCGCTTCCGGGCGCGAAGTGCTCCGCGTCCGCGCCCGGCAGGAACACGCGCGCGCGGGCCACTCCCCACTCGCGCTCCAGCTGACGGGGCACCGGGCCTCCGCTGGAGCAGAGATAGAGCCGGTAGCCCGTGAACAGGTCCGGCGTCATGCATGCGGGGTCCTCTCGCAGGGCGTGCCGCGCCAGCGTCCGGGGCGTGTCCCGGTCCCAGAAGACGGTGAGCCCCCGCGCCGTGTTCGCGGTCCAGCGGCTCACGTCCGCGACCTGCGGCACGTCCGCGTCCACCAGCACCAGGTCCGCGCGGCGCACCTGCGAATGGAAGCGCGCGTGGAGGTCCGCCAGGTCCACGTACGGCGCGACGGCGGAGTCCTCCTCCCCGCTTGCACCGGGCGCCGTGCGCTCCAGGAAGAGGACCGCGTGTCCGCGACGCCGGAGCGCCTGCGCGAGCTGCCTCGGGGCCGTGGCCGCCTGTGCCTCGGCGGTGGCCCGGCACACGGGGCCCAGGAAGACGATGTCCATCCACTCGGGCCTCCTCACGCCCCCAGCCCGGCGGACGGAGGACGCCCCGCGCGCGGCATGCCCCAGGGCTATCGCTCCGCGCCTGGGGCGAACAAGCCAGCAGGCCTCGTGCCGCGTGAACTCCTCAACGGCACGGCCGGCGTCCGGCCCACGCGTACCAGGAGGACGTCCGCGAGTGGACCGTGCCCCTGCCCCGAAAGCCAGAGCGCCTCTGGCTACTTCGTCGCGGGCGCGGCCTGGGTGGGCGGCGTGGTTCCCGCTGGGGCCGCCGCGGGCTTCGCGGCGCCGCCCTTGCGCAGGGGACACGCGGCAATGGCGCCCGAAACGTCGATGGCGTCCTGGCCCTCGCTCACCTTGAGCACCTTGCGGTCATCGCCCACGACGAACGTGTAGCGCTTGGACACCGTCACCAGCGGCATCTTCACGTCGTACGCGCCCACCACCTTGCCGTCCGGATCCGGGATGAACAGGAAGGGCGCCTTCAGCTCCGTCTTGAAGCGCGTCAACGTCTCCGCGTCGTCCGTGGAGAAGGCCAGCACCTGGCCCTGCGCCTGCTCGATGTCCTTGTAGCGGTCGCGGTACGCGGTCAGCTCCTTCGTGCAGCCGCCGGTGAACGCCCTGGGGAAGAAGGCCACGATGACGGGCCCCTTCTTCACCATCTCCGACAGCGTGTGCGTCGCCCCCGCGGTGTCCTTCACCGTGAAGTCCGGGGCGGTTTCACCCACCTGGGGAATCGCTGCGCTGAGCCATCCGACGACGAGCAGGGAGTTGAGCATGCCCGGGACTTAACGGGCCCCGGACACCGCGACAAGTCCCCGAGCCCCCGGGCGCCCCCAGGCTCTACGACGAGGACATGCGGGCCCACACGGCGGCGGCGGCCTCGCGCGACTGCTCGGCCACCACCGTGGGGTTCACCGACAGTGGCCTGCGCGCCCACACGCGCCACACGCCGTCCACCATCACCGCCTCCACGTGGCGGCTGCCCAGTCCGTGCACCACGTGCCACGCCAGCGTCTCCGCGGTCAGCGGCGTGGGCGACAGGTAGTCCAGCACCAGCAGGTCCGCGAGCGCGCCCTCGCGCATGGGGCCGATGGCCGCCTCGAACACCTGCGACGCCAGCCGGTGGCCGTTGGCCAGGTAGCGCAGCACGTCGATGGGCTGCCCCGCCTCACGCGAGCGCAGGTACGCCGCCTGCGCCTCCGCGAACAGGTCTGGAGACGTGCCGTCCGTCCCCAGCGACGCGCGCGCCCCGAACTTCAGCGCGGGTGCGTAGCCCACCTCCTGGCCCTGGTTGGAGCGCGGCGTGTGCAGGAACCACGTCCCCGTGGCCAGCACCTGCGCCAGGTCCGCCCACGCCAGGTGGCCCACGTGCGCCGCCATGGCGCGGGGCGACAGCAGGTTGCTGGTGAGCAGCCGCGTCACCGGCGGGTTGCCGTGACGCTCGGTGGACAGCCGCTCGTCCAGCGGATCCTCCGCGAGCGGGAAGTGCAGCCCGGTGCCGGTGGTGTTGAGCGCCTCGCCCAGGCCCTGGAGCGCGTCGTCGCCCAGCGTGAAGCAGGGGCCCGCGCCCACCTGCCCGCGGAAGCGGCCCCGGGCCTTGCGCGCGAAGCTGACCGTCTCTTCCAGCCCCTCTTCGCGGCCCACCGCGCCCATGCGGTCCGTCACCGCGTAGGACAGCACGCCGCGCACGCCCACCTCATGGAGGCCGCGCGCCGAACGCAGCAGCGAGCCCGTCACCGCCTTGGGCGAGGCGTGCAAATCAAACAGGGTGGTGGTGCCGCACTGGATGGACTCCAGGCCACCCGCCGTGGCGGCCACCTGCACCGCGTCCAGGTCCAGCGCGTTCTCGAAGGGCCAGCGCACCTGCTCCAGCAGGGCCTGGTAGGACGTGGGCGTCGGACGGTTGAGGCCGCGCGACAGCACCGTCGCCAGCCGGTGGTGGGCGTTGACGAGCCCCGGGAAGACGAGCTTGCCGGACAGCGCGACCACCTCGTCGTCGGGGCCGGGCGCGAGGTCCTCGCCTCGCGCCACGATGCGCTCACCCTCGATGCGCAGGTCCACCCGCTCTACGGACGCAGGTTCCAGCTCGACGACAAAACCACCCTTGAGGACGGTGCCCAACATCCCTCCCTGCATCCGCGACGGTACGCGAGGTTCGTGAAGGCGGCCCCCTCCCCTTAGGGGTCACGCTTGAAGCGGGGGACGTTAGCACTCCCGGCCGGTCCTCCGTCATCGGCTCCACACATCCCTGCACCCACACCCGTCGTCCCGGCCGGTCCAATACGGTGGGCATGTCCGGGCTGGCCGAGGCCAGGCAGGCAGGCAGCGCGTCATGGCGTTGGGCGCCGGGGGCTCGGGCCCGTAGACTGCCGATATCTTGGTGTCGGAACCCGGCGTTTCATGGGCAGGCCGCTACCGCTTGAGCGCGCGCATCGCGACAGGCGGCATGGCGGAGGTGTATCTGGCGCGCGCCATCAGCCTGGAGGGCCAGCGCGGCCCGGCCGTGGCGGTGAAGCGGCTGATGCCGCACCTGGTCGCGGACCGGCGCATCGTGCAGATGTTCCTCAACGAGGCGCGCATCACCGCGCAGGTCCGCCATCCCAACGTGGTGTCCATCCTGGAGCTGGGCATGGAGGGCGGGGAGCCCTTCATCGCCATGGAGCTGTTGGAGGGGCGCTCGTTCGCGGAGGTGCGGCAGGAGGCCGCCGAGCGAGGCCAGCGCGTTCCGTTGGGCATCACCCTGCGCGTGCTGGTGGATGCGTGCCGGGGGCTGGACGCCGCGCACCGCGCCGTGGACGAGGCGGGCCGGCCGCTGCGCATCGTCCACCGCGACTTCACGCCGGACAACATCCACGTCGGGGCGAACGGCGCGGTGAAGGTCATCGACTTCGGCATCGCGAAGGCGGACGCGCTGGGGGCGGGGACGGAGCCCGGGACGCTGAAGGGGAAGTTCTTCTACATGTCGCCGGAGATGATCGCCGGCCGCAGCGTGGACCACCGCGCGGACCTGTTCGCCGCGGGGGTGATGCTCTACGAGCAGCTGTGCGGCCGGCGGCCCTTCACCGGCATGTCCACCGACGAGGTGCTCACGCGCATCTCCGAAGGAAGGCCGAAGCCGCCCACCACGTTCGACCCGTCCGTGCCGCAGGCGCTGGAGGCCGTGTGTCTCAAGGCGCTCGCGAAGGACCCGGAGGCGCGCTTCGACAGCCTGCAGACGTTCATCGCCGCCATCGAGATGCTGGGCGGGCACGCGGAGGTCGCCGCGCCGGCGCAGGTGGCCGCGTACCTGGACACGTTGTTTCCGCCGGACCGGGACCCCAAGCGGCTGGCGCTGCGCAACGCGAGGCTCGCGGATCCATCCAATTCAGGCGCGGATGGAACCCCCGGCATGGACGTGCTCCCACCGTTCGGCGTGCAGGGCATCCCGTCCTGGCCCGTGCCTCCGCCGGTCTCCGCTCCAACGGCCTCGCGTCCCCTTCCGCCCCTGGGCACCCACACCGTGTCGATTCGCGGTTCGACCCGGCCCGTGACGGCGGAGATCCCCGTCGCGACCTCGGGCTACCCGGCGGAGGGCGCCACGCACGGAGTGGCCTCTGGCGAACTCCAGGCCCCGGCGTCCGGTAGCAAGGGGCGCGGCGAAGCTCCGGCGGGCGCTCGCGCTCCGGCTTCGCGTGGCGCTCCCCGGTCGCGCAAGGCCCTGGCCATCGTCGCGGGCGTGCTCGTGCTGGGCGGACTGGGCGCGGGGGCCACGTGGTACCTGCGGCGCCCGGACATGCCGCCCCCCGCGCGGATCGCCGCCGCCGAAGCCGCGACCACGGCGGAGGCGAAGGTGTCCGCGCTGGACGGGCTGGGCAAGGACGTGCGCGCCACGGCCGAGGAGCTGGCTCGCGCGGGCACGCTGCTGCTCAACGCGGGCGCCCACCCGCAGGCCCTGGCGCTGGCGGAGGCCTATACCACTCGCTTCCCGAAGGAGGCGGAGGCGCACCTGCTCGCCGCGCGCGCCGCCACCGAGCTGCGCATGGGCAAGCGCGCGGAACGTGCCATCGACGAGGCCACCGCCCTGGCCCCCAAGGACGTCCGCGCACCGCTGGCCCTGGCCGACCTGCGGGCCCTCCAGGGTGATGTGCCGGGGGCGTTGACCGCGCTCGCGAAGGCGTACGCGCAGGCGCCGGGCTCCGCGAAGGTCGCTCCCCGCTACGGCCAGCTCCTGTCGCAAGGAGGCCGGCTGGACGAGGCCGCCACCGTGCTGTCCGCCTGGACGCGCCAGCACGACGACGCCGCGTCCCTTGCGGAGCTGGGCTTCGTGCGCTTCCGCCAGGAGAAGCTGGACGACGCCGTCGCACTGCTCAAGCGCGCGCAGCGCAAGGCCCCCACGCTCGCGGTGGCCCATTCCTACCTGGGGGCCGTCCTCTTCCGGCAGGGCGACCTGCGCGGCGCCGAGCGCGAATACCGGGAGGCCGAGCGTCTGGCCCCGGACGATCCCCGCGCCCTCACCGCGCGTTGCCAACTGCACGTCCACGAAGGCGACACCGCCCGGGTGGCCGAGGTGAAACGTACGCTGGCGGAAAAGTTCCCGGACCGGGCGCAGGCGCTCGCGGCGGAGTGCGGCACGGGGAACTAGCTTCCTCCCCATGCGCCTTCGCTTCCTCGCCCTCGCAGCGTCCAGCCTGCTGCTGACCGCCACCGCGTGCGGCTCCACGGACGACTCCGACACCCCGCCCGACGACGAAACGGAGAACCCGGACACCTCGGCAGGGGACGTGCCCCCCGCGGACCGCACGGCCTGCACGGGCCTCACCGTGACGCCCGGCACCTACGACTGGACGGTCGAGCACGGCGGCCACACCCGCGCCTACCGCGTCCACGTCCCCACCGGCTACGACGCCACGAAGCCCACGCCCGTCGTCCTCAGCTTCCACGGCTTCGGCTCCACCGAGCAGGAGCAGGAGGCGCTGACCGGGTTCTCCACCCTGGCCGACGCGGAGGGCTTCATCGCCGTATACCCGCGCGGCCTCAACTTCCCGGAGATCTACGGCCGGGGCGAAGCGGACACGCGGGGCTGGAACGGCGAGGCGTGCTGTGGCCCGGCGCAGCTTGCCAACGTGGACGACGTGGGCTTCGTGGACGCGCTGCTCGCGGACCTGGACACCCGCGTGTGCACCGACCCGCGCCGCGTCTTCGCCAACGGCTTCTCCAACGGGGGTTTCTTCTCCTACCGGCTGGCCTGTGAGCGCGCCCAGCGCATCGCCGCCATCGCGCCCGTGTCGGGCATGGAGGGCGTGACGGACTGTCGCCCGTCGCGTCCCGTCCCCGTGCTCCACTTCCACGGCAGCGCCGACGAGACCATCTTCTACGACGGAGGCAGCAACGTCCTCGGCGGCAAGCCCTACCCGTCCGCCCCGGAGTCCGTGCGCCGCTTCGCGGAGTTCAACGGCTGTACCGGGCCCCAGCAGCAGACGTATCAGCAGGGCAACAGCACCTGCGTGGCGTATACGGGCTGCAAGCCGGAGAGCGCCACCGCGAGCCTGTGCACCGTCACCGGCGGCAAGCATGCATGGCCCGGACAGCCCCTCTACAATGGCGGCACGCCGGACCTGGACGCGTCCCTGCAGATGTGGCGCTTCTTCCAGGCACGGCCCCGCCCCTGAAGGAGGCCAGGCCACGCCGCCCCGCGCACTCATCATCAACGCCGATGACCTGGGCTACGACCCGGGCATCACCCGGGGCATCCTCCAGGCACTGCGCGAGGGCGTCGTCTCCTCCGCCACCCTGCTGGTGAACGCGCCGGACTCCGAGTCCGCCGCGAGGCAGGCCCGGGGGCTCGCCATCGGGTTGCACCTGAACCTGGACCGGGGCGCGCCCGTGACCCCGGGCTTCCCGCGTGAGTGGTGCACCGTGGATGGAGGCCTCGACGGCAGCCGCGTGGATGGGCTTCCCGTGGACGTGGTGGAGGCGGAGGCTCTCGCGCAACTGGAGCGGCTTGAACGGCTGCTGGGACAGGCCGCCACGCACCTGGACGTGCACAAGCACCTGCACCGTCATCCTGAAGTCCTGGAGGGACTGTCACGCGTCGCGAGGCGCGCGGGCCTCCCGGTGCGCTCCATCGACGCGGACATGCGCGGCGCGCTGCGGGCCCGGGGCGTGGCCACGAACGACCACTTCGTGGGCGAGTCCGGTGCGACGGCGTACTGGACCCCGGAGCGCTTCGCCCAGGCCCTGGCGGCGCTGCCCACCGAAGGCGTCACGGAGTGGATGTGTCACCCGGGCCACCTGCCCGAACTCGTCGCCACCCGCTACGCCGCGCAGCGCGAGGTGGAGCGGACCACCTTCGTGGACGTCCGTTCGCGTGAGGCGCTGGAACAGGCGGGAGTGCGCCCCACGGACTACCGCGTCCTCCACGAGGACCGACTCACGCGGGCGTGACGAGCGGAAGCTCCGACTCCACCGGCGTCAGCGTCCGGCGCTTCTCGCGCGTCAGCACGGTGCGCACGCCCGCGAGCAGCTCCTCCGGACGGTACGGCCGGGGACACAGCGCGGCGTTCTCCTGCGCCCACCACGGCCGCGCATCCCCCGCCAGCAGGATGGGCACCGGCCGCGCGCGGGGCAGCGTGGCGAAGGTCTCCAGGAAGCTGCCCACCGGGGACTGCGTGGCGCTCGTGGACAGGACGATGAGGTCCACCGGCAGGTGCGTCGCCTTGCGCAGGGCCTCCGCGCCGCTCTGCACGGTGAAGACCTCGAAGCCCTCCGCCCGCAGGGTGCGCTCCGCCGTGGCCTCCTGGCTCGAGTCCTCGTCCAGCACCAGCACGCGCCGGGGCAGCCTGCGCACCTCGTGCGCGGGCATGCGCGGCAGGTCCAGCAGGAACGTGGAGCCCTCGCCCTCGCGACTGCGGAGCGCCAGCGCGCCGCCGTGCATCTTCACGATGGAGTGGCTGATGAACAGGCCCAGGCCCAGCCCGCCGAAGTTGCGGTGCGACACGTTGCGCGCCCGGTAGAAGCGCTGGAACACCAGCGCCTGATCCGCGCCCGGAATCCCGATGCCGTGGTCCTGCACCTGGATGCGCGCGGACTCGCCCGTGCGCCCCACCCGCACCGCGATGGGCGCTCCCGCCGGACTGTACTTGTGCGCGTTCTCCAGCAGGTTCACCAGCACCTGCTCCAACCTGTCTCTATCGCCCAAAACCCAGACGCCGTCGTGCGGCACGTCCACCGTGAAGGGGCGCTCGAAGGCGTGGCGGAAGTGGTCCACCACCTCCGCCACCAGCTGCCCAACTTCCAGCGGAGACGAGTCCAGCGCCAGCCGGCCCAGCTCCAGGCGGCTTGCGTCCAGCAGGTCCTCCACCAGCCCCGCGAGCCGGTCCACCTGCCGCTTGGACTTGAGCACGCTCGAGAGCGCCACCGGCTGCCCCGCGGCGATGCGGCGCTCCATGGAGTACAGGCCCAGCTTCAGCGGCGTGAGCGGCGTCTTCAGCTCGTGCGACGCGATGGACATGAACTCCTCGCGCACGCGCAGGGCGGACTGGGCTTCGCGCAACAGACGCGCGTTCTCCACCGCCACCGCCAGCTGGCTGGCCGCCGCGCTCCACATCTCCAGCTCACGCACGGAGAAGGACGCGCCCTGTTCCTTGTAGATGAGCAGCAGCCCCACCGTGCGGCGCGGCGCGCACAAAGGCACCGCCGCGAACACGGAGCCCACCGCGTCGCCGTAGCCTCGCTGGATGCCCAGCTGCGGCTGGCGCAGGGCCAGGGCCTGACGGTAGGGGTCCTCGGACGGGTCGAACGCGTCCTGGGGCGCGTCCAGGCCCTCCAGGTCCGACACCGCCATGCGCTTGAGCGTCGCGTCGTCCTCCTCGTAGAGGAACACCTCCGCGCGCCGCACCTGGGCGCACCGCACCAGCGACACCACGGCGGCCGAGCAGACGCGGTCGACCTCCAGCGACTCACCCACTGCGCGGGCAATCTCCCGCACGGCCTGTGAAAACGCGCCCTCGTCGTCCACGCCGGACGGCTCCATCACCAACCACGCCCCGGCCGTGCCGTTCGTGTGGGTGGGCTTCACCTGCACACGCACCTGCCGGAGCGTGCGGGTGATGACATGGCCGGAGTGGGCCCGGTGCTCGCGGATGGCGCGCTCCAGGGCGTCCAGGCTGCGGCCGGGCTCCAGGGCCTCCAGCAGGGTGCCGCCCGGGGAGAGCGTCACGCCCGTCTTGGCCGCGAAGCCCTCCTCGCACCATTGGACGCGCAAGTCAGGACCCACGCGCAGGAGCGCTTGGGGCAGGCACGAGAGGACATCCTCGACGTCATTGGGTGGCAGCATGAGGGGCGGGACGCGCTCGCTACAGGGGTCGCCGGAGGGAGATAGGAATCCCCGAGCATGATCGCCAACCGCCCCCGGACGTTCTCCTGTCCTGGAGGGTCGCGGCACGTTGGAACCCGAACAGAGCCGGTGCCGGGCAGCCAGGGAGGCGACGTTGTGCGGGGCGGTGACACGCGCCGAACGTGTGCTACACGACAGCGCATGTCCTCCAAGCCGTCCAAAGAAATCCAGACCTTCCCCAACCCCGCCGCCGATCGCGACTACGAGATCGCCTTCGACGTGCCGGAGTTCACCTGCCTGTGCCCGCTGACGGGCCAGCCGGACTTCGCGCGCTTCACCATCAAGTACGTGCCGGATCAGCTGTGCGTGGAGCTCAAGAGCCTGAAGCTCTACATGTGGTCCTACCGCAACGAGGGCGCCTTCCACGAGAAGGTGACCAACACCATCGCGGACGACATCATCAAGGCCATCCAGCCGCGCAAGCTCACGGTGGTGGGTGACTTCTTCGTGCGCGGCGGCATCGGGACCATCGTCACCGTCACGCACGACAAGAAGCAGCAGGCCTGAGCGGGGCCTCTCAGCGGGTGAGCTGCTCCAGGAGCGGCGCCCACTGGGACTGGGACAGGTAGAGGCCGGTGCCCGCCGCCGCGATGCCGGCGGTGAGCGCGGCCAGCACCCACTTGAGCTTGCTCGGCGCGCGCCTGGGCTTCTTCGTGGCGAAGACGTCCAGCACGCCCAGCTCCTGCTGGGTGAGGTGGGCCAGGGCCTCCGTCTCCGTGAGCTTCTCGCGGTAGCGCAGGAAGGCCACGAGCAGCGCGGGGTGGGACACGCGCACCTCGTGGGCGAGGAACAGGTCCAGCTCGCGGCGCATGGCCGCGGCGTCCGGGAAGCGGGCCTCCGGCTTCACCGACAGCGCGCGCTTCACGATGCGCGCGAGCGGCGGCGGCACGTTCGGAGCCACCTTCTGGAGCGGCGTGAACTTGCCGTCGCGGATGCGGGCGAACACTTCTCCAGCCGTCTTGCCCACGAAGGGGCGGGTGCCGGAGAGGGCCTCATAGAGGAGCACGCCCAGGGAGAAGATGTCGGTCCTCGCGTCGATGGGCGCGCCGGTGACCTGCTCCGGGGACATGTACGACGGCGTGCCCACGGCCATGCCCTGCTGGGTGAGGGCTTCGAGGCTGACGTCCTTGGCGATGCCGAAGTCCATGAGCTTCACCTCACCGGACTTGGTGAGCATGACGTTCGCGGGCTTGAGGTCGCGGTGGATGATGCGGCGGAAGTGGGCGTGGTCGAGCGCGCTGGCGATGCGCGCGCCGATGACGGCGGCGACGTCCGGGGGCAGCGGGCCGTCCTTGATGAGGCCGTGGAGGGTGGGCCCGTCCACGTACTCCATGACCATGAAGAGGCTGTCGTTCTTGTCCACCAGGTCATAGAGCGTGACGATGTTCTGGTGGCGGAAGGCGGCGAGCGCCAGCGCCTCGCGGCGGAAGCGCGACAGGGCCTCCTGGTCGCGCTGGCCTTCAGGGAGCAGCTCCTTGATGGCGACCTCGCGCTGAAGCAGCTCGTGCAGGCCGCGATACACCAGCGCCATGCCGCCGCGGCCCAGCTCGCCGAGCACGCGGCAGGCGCCAATCTTGCGGTGACGGATCCTCTCACTCTTCTCTGCGGCGGCGACGGTCACGGGTCGCAGGGTATCGATTCACGTCTCATGCGTCGATGGGCCCTCCCTGGCGAGGTGGATTCGCACAGGTGTGGTGGAAAGGCGCGGTGTCGCTGTCTCACGCCAGGGGGCCTACCTGTGGCGCGGGGACTGGCAGGATGGAGACATGGGACTGGGACGCCGGACGGATTGGCTGTGGGTGTTCGTGGCGGTGGGGCTGGGCGGTTGCGCGGGGCCACGTCCGCGCACGTATGCGCAGCAGGGCATGGACTCGGTGTCGAACACCTGCCGGACCCAGCCGGCGCTGTGCACCGGGCCGGAGTCGGTGATGCCCGTCCCACGCGCGGCGCAGGTGGCCACGCTGATGGCGGGGGCGAAGCTGGCCCTGGACGCGGAGGCAAAACAGGCAGTGGAGTCCGTGCTGAAGCAATGCGCGGAGGATGCACGGTCGGAGGTGATGCTCCGGTACCAGGACGGGAAGGATCCTACGGTCGAGCAGTGCAACGAGCTGGTTCGCAATGCTCGGGGCGAGACCGTGTCCCGCGCCATCTGGCTGGGGGAACAGATGCACGCCGTGGCGCTGGCGTGCGCCTCAGAGGGCCTGGAGGCCGTGATTTCAGGACGCTTCAGCATCGAGCCGACCTACCGCCCTGCTCAACGCACCGGCACCTTCACGCCCTTGAGTAACGAAGAGGTCGAACTGCTCAAGCAACCTCGCTTCCTGTACGAGCTGAAGGGGACACTCTCACCGGACATCGTCATCCACTCGGGTGACCCCATTCGCGTCAGCGCGGTCTACGATTTCAAGTTCTTCTGTTCGAACGCCGCCATGAAGAGCGCACCCGAGTGGAGGCCCCTTTCAAATCGTGCTTCGCCCAACGGTCCGACACAGAAAGACAGCTACATGAAAGCCTTCAATCTGGGAACCAGACAGGTCCTTCGTGTCATTCCCAGATGGGGAGTCCTCGAATGACAAGCATCCCTCGCGTTCGGATCTACATCAAGAGTGCCTTCGAGCCGGACTTCCTCGCCGTGAACGACGGCCTCCAATTGTGTCTCTTCATGCCGCACGCGCACAACGCCTTGAAGCCTCGGATACAGCGGGCGCTCGACCTCTATCGGGAGGCCATTGGGAAGGATGCCCTGGGCTACTATGGAGATCTCGACGGACAATGGCAGACGCTCGACACGAAGAGTTGGCAGCTCATCCAGCACTGGCTTCACGCTGGGGATGGCTCCCGTCTTCACCTGATAGGTGCCGCCACCACCTCCGACGCTTACTCGGAAAGCCACCGATACAATTTCCACTACGTGGGGTACGCGCTCGACCGCCCCGAAGACCTCTACTGGCCGAACGCTGTCAGCGCACTGCGACTGACCTTTCCCACGGAGTTCCTGGAAGCCCAGGGGCCCGAGCGCTTCCGAGCACTGGCGATTGAGATTGCCGGTGTCCTGCCCTTCGGCTCAGGACAGGCGGGCCTTACATTCAACGGCGAACCTCTGGCATCTGTCGTCCGCGAAGAGGTGAAGGCCTTGAGCTTCCGCCATCCAGCCATGGATGTGCCCAGCCTGGACGATGTGGCCCGGGACCTGGGCACCCGCGTGCGCGCCCCGGCCTGGATGAACTTCCTGGGTCCACCGGTCCTCCATGAACTGGGTGGAGTGGAAGGCCTGCGCTCCCGGCTGCACTCGCCGGACACCACTGTGCAGGCGCTGGGACCGGACCGGGCTGTCGTCACGCTGGGCCCGTGGCCAGAAGCCGGCGACACCGAGCAGGGAGAGACTTTGCCCGCCTACCGGGAACTCGCGCGCGTGCTCGAACCCTGGCTGTACGAGGGGCCTGGGCCAGAAGACCCCCACTTCTTCACCATGACGCGCCGCTGGCAGCGCCGCTTCCTCGACTGAGCGCTCCACCTCCCGTTCCCCTCCGCCCTGCATCGCCCCGCGAACGTTCCCATGCTTCTTCCATCCAAGTGCCTGGGAGGACGCCATGACGGAACAGGACGCATACATCCAGAAGATGGAGGCCGAGCAGCGAGAGGCGACCGCTCGCTTCCGTGAAATCGAAGCCCAGGCGGACCTGGCCGACAGTGAGGACACGCTCGATGTCCTCACCGGCGCCCGCGCCTTCAACGACGACGTCAACCGCGAGATCCAGGCGCTCCGCCGCGCGGACCAGCGCGACTGGGACCGCGTCAAGGCCGGCGCGGAGAAGGCCCACAGCCGCTTCCGTGAGCACCTGGACCACGCCAGCACCCGGTGGGCAGAGCTCCGCGAAGGCTACAGCCGCCAGCGCGAAGCCGAGCTGAAGGAGCTGGGCGCGCAGATGGACGGATGGGTCGCCGCCCACAAGCGCAGCCGGGCCGAGGACTCGCTCCTCACCCGCGAGGAGCTCGACTTCATCACGCGCGGACTGAAGAACTCCGGCGAGCTGCTCAAGAACCTGCGCAACGCGCGCGGGCATGTCTGGAAGACGGCCCGCGATCAGTACGAGGCCAACTGGCGTGAGCTCCAGGAGCGCTCCCGCCGCATCCGCGCCGACGGCGCCCTGGATGAATCCGGCGCCTCGCCCCCCTGAAACCCCATCTTCACCAACGCCACGCGGTTGTCACACGGCTACGCTAGGACTCGCCCCCACCTTGAGGGGCACGGCCCGGAAGGACCGTGCCCCTCAAGGTGGGGGCGAGTCCTAGCGTAGCCGTGTGA
>NZ_RAWR01000108.1:0-33791 GCF_003986945.1 Corallococcus sp. AB018
CCTCCGTCCTGCCCCGCGTCCCCGCCGTCCGGTCCACCTGCATCCAGGATGTCATTGCCGTCAGGCCCCGCATCCGACCCGCCATCCTTGCAGATGCGAGGATTGTCGAGGCAGAACTGGTCCACCAGGTCGTCGACGTCGAGACACGCAGTGGCCTGGACGCCGAGCAGCAGCAAGCCAAGGGCTGTCGAGCGGAGCAGGGGCTTCATGGCAACCTCCCAGACACGAACACGGACGTCCCATCCAGCCCGAACTGCACGGGCACCGGCTTCTTCGGCGACCCCAGCAGGTACATCCCCGTGGAGGCGCCCAGCCCCACCAGCCCCGTGACCAGCAGCCCCACGGAGGCCGTCTGCAGCCTTCGCGCGCCGTGGGCCGCGTTCCTGGCATCGGCCTCTGAGTGGATGTCCTTTGCCACGCCATCCAGCTTCGACTTCCGCCCCTCCGCCACTCCCCAGAAGACGCCCGCCGCGACGACGAAGGCCCCTCCCGCCACGGCGGGAATGAGCGCCCGGTCTCGCAGGAGTGAGTGCGAGCCGGACAAATCCCGCAGGGGAGAGGATGAAGACTCCGGGACTCCCGTGGTGACGACGGGGAGCGGCTCTCGCGGCGCCTGAACCTCCTGCGCTTCCGAGGGGGGCTCCTGGTTCAGGGGCTCACTGGCCGCCCCTCGCGCGGCCAACTCCTTCAGGACTCGCTTGCGCACCGCTTCGAAGTGCCGCTTCACCTTGGGCGAGACAGTCAGCGGCAACTTCGCATCGGGGTTCAAGCTGAGGGCGGCCTTGAAGGCGGCTTCGGCGTCGCTCAACCTTCCGCTCAGCTCCACCAGGATGACGCCCTGGTAGAGCGACAGCACCACCTCATCCTCAGGCCCGCGCGATACCTCCTTGCAGCGGGCCATCTGTTCCAGGGCACGCTCGTAATCGAGGTCCTCGAACAACAGGTAGGTGGACTTCGCGCAGATGCGTACGTCGGGGGAGACGTCGCCTCGGGCAACCCCTGGGATGAGGGAGAGCCAGAGGAGCAATCCCCAGACACAGCTGCCGCGTCGCCACGGGATGCTCGAAAACACGGCTCTTGCCTTGCCGTGGGTGGAAGGACGCATCGAATTGTCTTTCATTGCACGGGTCCATGTTCCCGGTGCTCGCGGAGATGAAGGGTTGCCCTGTCGCCGGGTGCTGCTCATTCCTGCGATTGCGCGACTCCCGCTGGTGAGTCGTCGCTGCCATCTGGCGTGGAGGGGACGGCGGTGCCACTGGCCGGCTGGGACTGCGCCGCGTCGCCCAGGGGGGCTCCCTGCCGCTGCTGGAACCAGGTGTCGGCGGACGGGCCCGTGTACGTCTGCCCGAAGGGTCCCTTGAAGGTGTCCACCGCGTCGAGCGGAACTCCAGGAGCCCCGCCCTCCCCGGACGTCTGGATGACTTCCTGCGGTGGCGGGGGCGTCAAGCCCAACACCTTCTCCAGCTCCGCCTTTCGACTCGTGCCCTCGAAGGCCGAGTCGAGCTCGCTCTTCGTCGGCTTCACCTTGTCGATGTCCTTCTGGCTGTACGGGGCGGGCTTGCATTCCTCGAGGGCCAACGCGTTCGCCTTGTGCATGGCCTGCTCCGCGCTCCTGGCGGCCAGGGCCGCCTGCTCCTCCGCCTTCTGGAGGTTCTGGGCCGCGGTCCTGGACGCCTCGGAGGCCTCCTTGAGCTTCTTCTCCGCGGCGGCGAGGGCATCCTTCGACTTCTTCGCCTCCTCGGGCGTCTGCCCCGGCTTCTGCGCGGCTTTGCGTGCGTCGGCGGTGGCCTTTTCCGCGGTGGCCTTCTGCCGTCGCGCCGCCTCCGCTTCGAGCCGGGCCTGCGCCAGGGTGTCCCGGGCCTCCGTCGCCCCCTTGCGTTTGGCTTCGGCGGCGAGCCGCGCCGCCTCCGCCTTCTGTCGGGCCGCCTCCGCGAGGCGCTGTGCCTCGGCGGGATCGACTTTTGATGCATTCGAGCCACCGACTGCTTTCACTCCAGCCATGGGTCCGCTCCTCTTGATTGGAGCTGGCGGGTCAATGAATGGCCGCCCCTGCAATCAATTGGGAAGAGGGAGTGGGCCCAAGGGCATCCCAAGAAATCCCTGGGGAGCGGGGCCCCAGGCAGGGCCTCAGTCCAGCAAGCCCTGGAGGCTGAGATCCAGTCGGCTGCTGACCAGTCCCAACAGGCTCTCCAGTGCGAGCCGGTCCTGCTTCAGCCGGGGCGCGAGTTCCATGCGAACGCGCTCGAGCAACTGCTCGCGGGCCTCCGCGATCCTGCGCGCGATGCCGGAGCGCGAGCCGCCATACATGAGCGTCAGCCGGTCCATCGTGAACCCATGGAAATGGTGCAGGCGCAGCAGGGTCCGCTCCTGTTCCGGGAGCACCGCCACCGCCTTGCGGAGCGACTCGACGAGGAGCCTGCGCGCGTCTTCGCGCAGCAGCGCGTACTCGGGGTCGCCCGGGGCCAGGAGCCGTGCGAGCTCCTCGGGAGGCTCCGCGACGAGCTCATGGCGCGCGTCCCGGCCCACGAGCTCCCCGGCGATGCGCGCGGCGACGATGCCCACCCAGGTCAGCAGGGGCCCTCGTCCCCCATAGCTCGCGATCCTCGGGGGCGTGTCGCCGCTGCCCACCAGCAGCCGCTCGCGCAGCACCTGCAGCACTTCGTCCACCATGCTCGGCGACACCCTCCCGAGCCGGGCGGGGATGTACCGGAGGATGTTCTGCTCGAAGGCCCGGAGGGCCGAGGGCTCCCCGGTGGCGCAGGCGCACGCGAGGTACAGGTCGGCGCCATGGAGGACGCGCATCACCTCCAATGTCCTTCCCGCGGGCAGGTGCCGGGCCAGGTGCCGCGCGAAGGACTCCGCCGGGAGCGGCGTCGTGGCCCAGGCCCACCCGCTCCGGGCCGCCTCGACGAATTGGTTCAGCAGTGCCTCCAACCCCTCCACTGCGTCCAGCTCCGCGCGCTGCCCCCGGGGCAGGTGTTCCCGCAGCAGCGCCGCCAGGGAGCCTGTCTTCCGTTGCTCGCTCATCGCTTCGCCTCCCGCTGTTGCCAGGCCAGCACCCGCTGGAGCTCCGGCCGGCCCCGGACTCCCACGGACTCCAGCCGCGTCCGGGCCTCTTCGGCCAGTTCAATCGCTCGCGTCCGGTCCGGGGCGGGGCGCGTTTCCAGGAGCGCCCGGGCCAGCAGGAAGGAGGTCCTCCCGGCCGCCTCCGCGTCACCGGGCTTGCCCCAGCGGGTCTGGATGCGACGGGCGCGCTCGAGCAGCGGTGTGGCCTGCGCCGCCGCGCCCAGTGCCAGATGCGCCTTGCCGGCGCAGGTCAGCGCGTTGGCACCGTCCTGGGACTCCGCGCCATCGGCCTTCTCGGTGAGGGTCCTCGCCCGCTCGCAGTACGCGAGCGCCTCCTGCGGGGCCCGTGTCGCCAGGGCCAGCTCGGCCAGCAGCTGCAGCACGGACACCATCTTCCCTGCCGCCGGGCTGGAGTCCTTCTCCAGCCGCTTCAGTGCGTCCAGCAGGTCGCGCCGTGCCTCGGGGTAGCGGCCCGCCTTCAGGTGCACCTGCCCCCGGACGGTCAGCGGCAGGGCGGCGCGCGGCGAGTCCGGGCCCAGCGAACGCTGGACGCGCTCCAGGGCCTCGGTGGCGAAGGCCAGCGCCTCGGCGCCCTGTCCCGCCTCGCGAGCGAGGACCGCCTGCTCCGTGAGCGCGAAGATGACGGTGATGTGATTGGGGCCCCGGGCCCGCTCGAAGATGGCGCGGGCCCGCTCGACCTGTGAGCGCGCCTCCTCCAGCCGACCTTCGAGGCGCGAGACCCCGGCCAGGTTCAGCAGCACCGTCCCCAGCGGGGTGGTCTCCGGGCTGGAGGACGCCTCCTGGAGGGCGAGGGCCCTGCGCCAGGCTTTGACGGCCTCCGAGTGCCGGCCCACCTCCAGCGAGGCCGTGGCGACCCGGTTGTAGGACGTCACGAGGGCCGGGTTGTCGGGGCCCAGCAGGCGCTCGCGCAGCGCCAGGGCCTCGCGGTGGAGCTTCAGCGCCTCCTCATAGCGGCCCTGGCCATATCGGATGCGTCCCAGCTGGTGGAGGAGGTTGGGCGTGCGCAGGCTGTCCGGGCCATTCCTCCTGCGCGAGAACTCCAGGCCCTGGAGCGCCTCCTGCTCCGCCTCGGCGAGCTGGCCGTGCGCCTCTCGCAGCGACGACAGGCGCGTGTGCAGGTCCGTCGTGATGTCGGGGAAGCGCTCCCGTCCCAGCCGCTCGACGGCGGCCCGGGCGTGCAGGATGAGCTTCTCCGCTTCGTCGGTGCGGGACTGCTCCTCGCCCACCGCCCAGATGAGCTCCAGCCAGGCCCGTGCCACTGTCTCGTCGTCACGCGCGGCCTCGCCCGCCCACAAGGCCTGGTAGAAGAACGCCTCCGCCTCCTTGGGTTTGTTGAGGCCCCCGAGGAACACGCCGTGGGCCAGGAGCACCTCCGCCCGCAGCGGCTTGTAGTCGAGCCCCTTCAGCTCCTCGAGGAGGGCTGACGTCACCGCGAGCCCCTCGGTGAACCGGTGCGACAGGAGGTGGGCGCGGGCCTGTGCCAGCTTGTGCCGTGCCGCCTCCACCGGGGCCCGGAGGTTCTCGGGCGGCTGCGGCCGGGCGGAGAGGCCGGGCGCGTCCCGGCAGCCGGCGAGCCCCTCGAGCGAGGTCGTCAGCGGGTGCGCGTTCTGCACCGTCAGCACGTCCGCCTTCTCCAGCACCTCGGTCACGGCGGCGAACTGCCAGAGCCGCGCGTCGAGGCACGCGGCCGTCTGCCAGGCGACGTCCGCCGTGTCGCTGTCCGCGGCCATGCAGGCCTCGGTGCGAAGCGTCCGCCACTGGGCGGCGTAGGCGTCCAGCGCCGACGCGAGCTGCTCCCATGCTGGCGCGGCGTAGGACGCGCCCGTGGACAGGAAGGCCGTGCGGATCCGTTCGCGTCGCGCGGGGCTCCAGGCCACCGTGAGCTTCTCCACTTCTTGCTCGCAGTGGCCCCCCTCCCGCTGGGTCAGCCCGTAGGCCGCGAGGGTGCCCAGCACGCCGGCCACGACCGCCGTAGCCGTCATCCGAGCAAGCCACCGGATGGGCCGTGGAGCGAGGGCAGCGAGGAGGGACTCCATGGACGGGAAGCGCTCCTCGGGGTTGGCGCTGAGCCCCCGGAGGACCGCGCGCCGGACGCGGGCTGGAACCTTCACCTCCCGCTTTGGGGGGCTGATGGTGCCTTGCCGCGCGGCCTGGGCCAGCTCCTGGAGCGTCGCACCCTGGAAGGGGCGCACGCCAAAGAGGGCTTCGTGGAGCGCCACGCAGAAGCTGAACTCGTCGGAGTGGGCGTCCGCGTGCTGGCCCTCCAGGAGCTCCGGCGCCATGTAGGCGGGCGTGCCCAGGAGCTGGCCCGTCCGGGTGAGGTGCTTCATGGAGGCGACCGGGGCCTTGTCGGGATCCTGGAGCGGAGCGCCCTCGTCCTGCTGGAGCGGGCCGGCGATGCCGAAGTCCGTCACGAAGACGCGGCCCTCCTTGCTCAGGAGGGTGTTGGCGGGCTTGAAGTCCCGGTGCACCAGGCCCGCGGCGTGCGCGGCGGCGAGGCCCTTGCCTGCTTCGCGGAAGACCCGGAGCACCTCCTTCCAGGGATGCGGCTCCCGCATCCACTCCGCCAGCGTGGTGCCCTCCACCAACTCCATGGCGAGGAAGACGCCGTCCGCATGGGTGCCCACGTCGTAGAGGGTGACGACATTGGGATGGTCGAGCCGGGCGAGCGCCTGGGCCTCGCGCAGCAGCCGCTGCCGCAGCTCCTCGCGTTGGCGTCCCTCGGGACGCAGCATCTTGAGGGCCACCCGGCGTCCCAGTTCGGGGTCGTCCGCCGCGTACACGACGCCCATCGCTCCAGAGCCGAGGCGCTCTCGCACCACGTACCGGGAGAGCTTGTCGCCCGGCAGCAGTAGCTGGGACGGCGTCTGTGCGGAGGCCTTCGGAGCACCGGCCAGGACCTGGGTGTCATTCCCTGCCGCCAGGACCCAACGGCAGTCCGTACAGCCTTCCAGGTGCGCCAGGACAGAGGTCCGGTGCTCTTCGGAGAGCAGCCCGGCAAGAAAGTCCGTCAGCGTCGCTTCCTCGGGACATGAATGCATGTGTGCGCACCCCGCACCGCGTTCCAGTTCGCCAGACAGAGCGGCTGGAGGGTTGATTCAAGCGTGTGGGTATTCCCCCTCGGAAGTCTCGGGATCCAGCTTAGGCCAGTCCCAGTCTACTTC
Source organism: Corallococcus sp. AB018 (assembly GCF_003986945.1). NCBI lineage: Bacteria > Pseudomonadati > Myxococcota > Myxococcia > Myxococcales > Myxococcaceae > Corallococcus > Corallococcus sp. AB018. The sequence continues at coordinate 6,252 of NZ_RAWR01000108.1, forward strand.
AAGAGGGCATGGGCAGTCATGCGTTGACTCGCGCACGGAAGAAATCTTGGGACGCAGGCGGGCCCATTCCCTACGAGTGCATCACTGGATTCTTGATTCCCAGGAGGCGCACTCGACGTTCCGTGGGCCCTGTGTGTCGGTGTCTTCCTCTCATTCGGGTGGTGTCTTTCTATTCCAGTGATGAGCTGTGAATTCTAGAGCCGGCCTTGGGGTTGGGCCGAGCAACCCGCTGAAAGCAGTTCGGTTTCCGGCGGCGGTTCGCCCCCCCCGCGGCAGGTGTGATCGAACCCGGAACGTGAATCTGACCAACGCACAATGGAGCCTCATCCAGCGGTCACTGCCCGAGAGGAAGCCGAAGCGGGCGGCCCGGGCCGAGCGGCCACCGACGGACGCGTGCTCGCTGGAGTTGCCCCCTTCAAGTCGGGCAGCTCGGGGGTGAGGGGTAGCAGCCCGGAACGAGCCGTAGGTTGCCTCCACCTACCCGATGGCGGCATTCCGTTTCTTCTTTGTCGAAGTGGACTTCCCCGCCACTGCCTCAATCTCGCCGTGTTGGTTGAGTGGCGCGCACTCCCACCGCTGCGCGGCTGTGTGCTTATCTTCGGTACTTCCTTCATCGCTTTCCCATGCGTCGCTGCCAGGCCAGTATCTTCTGAAGCTCATCCTTGCCGCGGGCTCCCGCTGACTCCATTCCCGCTCGCGCTTCTTCGGCCAGCGTGAGAGCGCGCGCCCGGTCAGGGGCGGTGTGTGTTTCAAGAAGCGCTCGGGCTAGAAGAAACGAGGTCTTCGCGGCTATCTCTGGGACCATGGCCACAGGGTGCTGGTGCTGGAGTTGCCGGGCGCGCTCGAGCAGCGGCACCGCCTTGCTGACTGCCCCCAGGGCGAGGTGGGCTTCTCCGGCGCAGGTCAGGGCGCCTGCTTCGCCCACGGAGTGCACGACCTGCGCTTCGCCGAGGAGGTCGCGCGCACGCTCGCAATGCGCAAGCGCCTCCTTGGGCGCCTGGGTCACCAGTGCCACCCGAGCCAGGCTCAGGAATATCCGCGCGGCGATGAAACCTTTCGGATCCGACTCTTTATCCAGCCGGCCCAGGCCCTCCAGCAGGTCGCGCCGGGCCGCGCCATGGCGGCCCGCGCGCAGGTATACCCGGGCGCGGAGCAGCATCGGAATTGCGGTATATGCGCTGGCGGGACCGAATGCCCGCTGCGCACGCTCCACGGCCTGTGTGGAGAGACGGAGCGCCTCGTCGTTCCGGCCGGCCTCCAGGGAAATGCCTGCTTGGTGCTCGATCACCATGATGACGTTGAGGTTGTCGGGCCCCAGGACTCTCTCGAAGATCGTGCGCGACCGCTCGAGCATGGACCACGCTTCCTCCCGCTGTCCCTCAAGGCGTAGCGGGTCGGCGATGCGCTGGAACATGCGTGCGAGCTCAGGAGTCTCCGGGGTGGCCGCCGCATCGAGGATGGCCAGGGCCCGATGCCAGGCGTCGATGGCCTCGGCTCTCCGGCCCAGGCTCATGTATGTCGAGGCGAGGCTGTCGTAGGACTCAACGAGGATGGGGTGGTCGGAGCCCAGCAGTCGCTTGTGCTGCTCAAGGGCCTGGAGATGGAGTTCCAGCGCCTCCTCGGGACGCGCTTGGAGTAATCGACTCCATCCGAGTCGATCGAGGAGGATGGCGATACGGAGGTTCTCCGGCCCCTGATGCTTGCGCACGAAACTCAAGCCTTGAATGATTTCAGCCTCCGCCTGGGCATGCTTCTCCTGGACCATCCGCGCCGACCCCACGCGGAGGTACAGGTCCGCAGTGATGTCCGGGAAGCGCTCTCGCCCCAGTCGCTCCACGGCTGCCTGGGCGTGGCCGATGATCTTCTCCACGTCCTTGTCACGGAACGGATGAGTTTCGACCACCTCCGAGACGAGGAGAATCAATGCACGGGCCGCGGACTCGTCGTCATGCCCGGCTTCGGCGGCCCAGAGTGCCTGGTTGAGAGACGTCTCTGCTTCCTTCCGTCTTTCGAGCAGTTGGTTGAGTTCGCCATGGACCACGAGCACCTCCGCCTCCAGTGGCCGGTAATCAAGGCCCCGGAGCTCTTGGAGGAGGGCGTCTGTCACGCCAAGCCCCTGGTGTAACCGGCGCGCGGCGAGGTCCGCTTGGGCCAGTGCCAGCTTGCGCCGGACTTCGTCCACGCGGGGGCGGAGGATTTCCGGTGGCTGCGGACGGCTTGAGAGCCCGGGCGTGTCCCGGCAGCCGGTGAGCCCTTCAAGGGAGGCCGTCAATTGGTGCGCGTTCTTGACTGTCTCCGCATCTGCCTTTTCCAGCACTTCGGTGACGGCCGCGAGTTGCCAGAGCCGCGCGTCGAGGCACGCGGCCGTCTGCCAGGCGACGTCCGCCGTGTCGCTGTCCGCGGCCATGCAGGCCTCGGTGCGAAGCGTCCGCCACTGAGACGCATGGGTGTCCAGCACTGATGCGAGCTGCTCCCAGGCTGGCGCGGCGTAGGACGCGCCCGTGGACAGGAAGGCCGTGCGGATCCGTTCGCGTCGCGCGGGGCTCCAGGCCACCGTGAGCTTCTCCACTTCTTGCTCGCAGTGGCTTCCCTCCGTCGCCCGGTAGGCCGCGAGGGTGCCCAGGATTCCAGCCACGGTCGCGGTGGCCATCATCCGCGCAAGCCACCGGATGGGCCGTGGCGCGAGGGCCGCCAGGAGGGCCTCCATGGACGGGAAGCGCTCCTGGGGGTTGGCGCTGAGCCCCCGGAGGACCGCGCGCCGGACGCGGACTGGGACCTTCACCTCGCGCTTTGGGGGGCTGATGGTGCCTTGCCGCGCGGCTTGGGCCAGCTCCTGGAGCGTCGCACCCTGGAAGGGGCGCACGCCAAAGAGGGCCTCGTGGAGGGCCACGCAGAAGCTGAACTCGTCGGAGTGGGCGTCCGCGCGCTGGCCCTCCAGGAGCTCCGGCGCCATGTAGGCGGGCGTGCCCAGAAGCTGGCCCGTGCGGGTGAGGTGCCGCATGGAGGCGACCGGGGCCGTGTCGGGCTCCTGGAGCGGAGTGCCCTCTTCGGGGTGGATGGGTCCGGCGATGCCGAAGTCCGTCACGAAGACGCGGCCCTCCTTGCCCAGGAGGGTGTTGGCGGGCTTGAAGTCCCGGTGCACCAGGCCCGCGGCGTGCGCGGCGGCGAGGCCCTTGCCGGCTTCGCGGAAGACGCGGAGCACCTCCTTCCAGGGACGCGGCTGCCGCAGCCACTCCGCCAGCGTGGTGCCCTCCACCAGCTCCATGGCGAGGAAGACGCCGTCTCCGTGGGTGCCCACGTCGTAGAGGGTGACGACATTGGGATGGCGGAGCCGGGCGAGCGCCTGGGCCTCGCGCAGCAGCCGCTGCCGCAGCTCCTCGCGTTGGCGTCCCTCGGGGCGCAGCATCTTGATGGCCACCCGGCGTCCCAGCTCCGGGTCATCCGCCGCGTACACGACGCCCATCGCGCCAGAGCCGATGCGCTCTCGCACCACGTACCGGGAGAGCTTGTCGCCCGGCAGCAGTAGCTGGGACGGCGCCTGTGCGGAGGCCTTCGGAGCACCGGCCAGGACCTGGGTGCCATCCCCTACCGCCAGGACCCACCGGCAGTCCGCACAGCCTTCCACGTGCGCTACGACAGAGGTCCGGCGCTCTTCGGAGAGCAGCCCGGCAAGAAAGTCCGTCAGCGTCGCTTCCTGTGGACATGAATGCATGTGTGCGCACTCCGCACCGCGTTCCAGTTCGCCAGACAGAGCCCCGGGGGCATTCAAGCGTGTGGCCATCTCCCCGTCGAGGTCGTCGCGGGAGTGCTTGGACAGATTTGTCCCTTTCATGAAGTGCTGGCGAAGCAAGTCGATGGTGTTCTCGTTCGTGCCTCGCTGTCATGGGCCGTGGCTATTACTGACGCGTTCATGCACAGACGCTGGGTGGGTTCAGGCGGTTGCGTCGCCAGGAGACGTCGACGCGCTCCGCATGACGGAAATGAAGGCCGTGCGCCTGGCTCAGCGCTTCCTCCGTCGAGCCGCCAGCAGGAGCCCCAAGGACACGATCAGGGAGGGACTCGCTCCACCGGTGGTCGAGCAACCCCCCGAGCCGTCGGAACGCGGTTCGACGGGCGATTGCTCAGGACGATACGCGGCCACCAGTTCCACCGGAGTGCGCGTCTCTGCCCCATCGTCATCACGCACGACGAGTTCGAAGCGGAGGTGCTCTCCTTGCTGAATGACCCAGTCCCAGGGGCCGACCCAGGACAGCAGTCCCGTCGCGCTCACCTGGACCCAGTCTGGCGCGCTCGCGACGGAGAAGGTCAGCGCATCTCCGGCTCCGCCAGGGTCGGAGACCTGGACCTGGTAGGTCATCTGCCGCTGCGACGTCACGAGCTGTTCGGGGATGGGCTCCACCCGGGGCGCGACATTCTCGATGGGGATCTCGAAGGCGCGGTCGAAGTATCCCGTGGCGGATTCAACGCGCACGATGCCCCGCTGAGAGGAAAGGCCAGGCGGGTTGTCTGGGTACACATGTCGTGTGCTGGGCTCCGCCGTCATCTCGTCGAAGGTCCCGTCCCCGTCGAAGTCCCAGTGGTATCGGAGGATGGGGTCGCAACCGGGCTCGGCCCGGGCGCTGAGCCCCGCGGTGACGGGCTCCGTCCGCCCAGAGCCCTCCACGCCCACGTCAAGAATGACGGGGGGCCCACACTCGACGACGGCGCCCCAGGTCTGCACGACCGAGGAACGTTGCAGGTTGTCCACGACGCGCAGCGCCACCCGGTGAACGCCCGCGCTGGAAAACACATGCATCCGGGTGGCATGAGCGCGGGCCTGTGAGAAATTCTCCTCCTCGGGCACGGGAATCGAGTCCCAGGCCGTCGGATGGAAGGTCTTCCCGTCGTGGTCCAGGTCCCACTCCAGGGTCCAGGGCTCGGAGAAAGCCGGAGCGAGGAAGGCCACGTCAAGCGTGAACGGATGCCGCACCTGGGGAACCAGGACGTCCGAGCCCAGTCGCACCGGGGAGGGATGATCCGGAATGAAGTTCGGCGCGGCCTGCACCGTGTGCGAGGGGTTCCCGTTCGCGTCGATGATCCGCACAGCCACCGCCGTCGCCTCTGGAGACGGCGGAACGAGCGCAGTGTAGGAGATCACCTCGGTATACGAATGAGGTGTGGCCGGCGCGCTCGTCGTCGCGTCCACGTCGAAGTGGCCGTCGTAGTCCGCGTCCCACTGCACCTCCCAGGGGCCTGGGGTCCCATCTCCCACGAAGTCGACCCGGAAGGACGCCTCCCTCCGTACCTCAGGCCGCCAGGAGGCAAACCAGTCGTAGATGTCGGCGGTCCCTGAGTACCGGGGATGGGCCGTGAAGGAATCGCCACCTGGAAAGGTGAAGACGACAGGGCCTGCGCTCGGGGGATCCCACTCCGCGGTGGCAATCCCGTCGCCCGCGACCATGTCAGCGCCCTGACCATCGTCGAGGAGAACGAGACTCCAGGGCGCGATGCTGAGCTGCACTGTCACGGAACCCGCTGACTGCTCACAGCGGATGTTCAGCGCGGCGAGCGTCATCCGCTCCTGATAATCATACCACCTGTCCGAACCGCTGTGGACGATGTCTCCCGACGGCTCAAGACGTCTGACCATCGATTGTTCCGCGCAACTCATCGAGCCTCCACCGCCCGTGTCGATGGCACGGATGCGGCGGCCCGTGACGCTGAGGTCGCGGAGCGCGGGTACCTCCTGGCCACCGCTCAGCACCAGGTTGCGGAGGGCCCGCCAGTCGCGCTCGGGCGACTGCGCGTGCAGCAGCGCCACGAGCCCCGTGACATGGGGTGCCGCCATGGACGTACCGCTGAAGACGGCATGGCCGCCCCCGGGCACCGTGCTCAGGATCGAGACTCCTGGAGCGAAGATGTCCACCTTCTGGTGTCCGTAGTTGGAGAAGCGGGCCCGGCGGTCCAAATCATCCGACGCGCCCACGCTGAGGATGTTGGGCAGGGTGAATTCCGCGGGGTAGCTCGACATCCAAAAGTCCATGTTCATCCCGAGGTTGCCCGCGGCCGCCACGAAGAGGATGCCCGCATGGAGGTGCCCGGTAATGGCATCCGAGAGCGCCTGTGAGGCGAAGGACCCACCCCACGAGGCATTCGAGGCGATGAGATTCACCGGGTGCCGGGCCCGCGTTTTCAGGTCCAGCAGATAGTCGAGGCAACGGACCGCCGCATCCAGCGTGAAGAAGCCATCCGCGTCCTCGACCTTGCAGGCCAGGAGCTTCGTGCGCGGACTCACCCCGACGACCCCGAGCCCGTTTCCGCCGCGCGCGGCGATGGTCCCGGCCACGTGCGTGCCATGGCCGTTGACATCCATGGGCGTCTTCGTCTCGTCCGTGGCATCAATGCCGTGAACGTCGTCGACATAGCCATTGCCGTCGTCATCGACGCCGTTTCCGGCGATCTCCCCGGGGTTGACCCACATGTTGTCGGCCAGATCCGGGTGCGTGAAGTCCACACCACTGTCGATGACGGCAACGACATCCGCCTCGCTCCCCTGGGTGAGTTCCCAGGCTTCAGGCACATTGATGTCCATGTCCGCGCCGCCCAGCGTCTGCCCCGTGTTGTGAAAGCCCCACAGTTCACGGAAGCGCGGGTCCACGGGCAGCACGGAGGGCGTATAGATGGCATTCGGCTCGGCGAATGCGACACGCGGGTCGCGGCGGTAGTGGGACAGGGCCTGCTCGACGCTCATGCCCTCGGGGAGCTTCACGAGCTGGAGCCCGGGCATCTTCCGGAACCGGTGCAGCACCCGCGCTCCCTTCAACCCTCGGGTAGGGTCTTGCTCCATCGCCTGGATGCCATCGCGAAAACGCACCAGGACCTCGCCTTCGACCTGGGTCCGCGCGAGGGTATGTTCCGGGGCCGGAGATGCTGCGGGCGCTGGCGGTGGAGTCGTCCGCGCGTCACATCCCAGGACGAGGAAGCCCACCAGGAGGACCGTCCAGAGGACCTGGGCTTGTTGGGATGGAGCGCTCTTCCGTCGAGCCTCCTCCGCGCGGCGCTGTGCTTCGGCAGGATCGACTCTCCGAGCACCCGCACCACCGACCGTTGTCCCTGAACTCATGACATCTCCTCTTGATGGGGGGCGCGGCCCCTTGTCAGGATTGAAATAGACGCCGTGCGCGTGATTGTAGGGTCGGGCCTGAAACGGGCCCGAGATCCGCATATCTTCTCGTAGACGCCCAGGGGCTGCCGCTCACCGAGTTCGTGACAGCCGCCAATGTGCACGACATGCACGAACTCTTCCCGCTTCTGGACTGCGTGCCTGCGGTGAGGATGCCTTCAGGCCAGCGGTGGCTTCGCCCCACCAAACTGCATGGCGACAAGGCCTCTGCACCAAGGAAGAACCGGCATGGGCTGCGCCTGCGCGGCATCGCCTCGCGCATTGCGCACCCGGGCGTCGAGTCCAACGAACGTCTTGACTGCGCAGTAATCTCGCGAATCCACGGTCTCATTCACGTTGACAGGTTCCGCTCCATGGCGGCCTGGACGCAGGCATGACGCAGCGACCGGGTTTCGAGTAGGCTCAGCTGTGCTTGCGCGTGATGGATACGAAGCCTGCGGGGACGGGTTTCCCGGGCGCCCAGCTCTCCATGGCGCTCAAGAGCTTCGTCGCCTGCAGCGAGAGCGGGAACACCGGCTCCGGAATCCGTGTCTTGTCGAACCAGGCCGACTGCTCGCCCTCCGGAGTCTCTCGGTCGAGCGCCACGCTGGTCGTGGCCGCGGGCGCGTCGAAGTCCAGGTCGTCGAGAGCCAGGTCCGAGGCGCGGTTCCACGCGTCGAGTTCCGCCTGGGCGAGCCGCGCGTCGATGACGCCCCCTTGGGGCAGCTGAAGTTGAACGATACCGCTCGAGTGTACCGACAGGGTGCGGTCGCCGACGGTCCACCGCGTGAGTGCGCCCTCGATGACGGGCGATTGAAGCGGGTCGTCCCCCAGGTCAGCCTGGGAGGGCAGGGGGCCGGGGTAGAGGTCCTTGGTAGAGGCGAGGGGCATGTCGGGGATGAATTCGGTGCGCGCGCGCCACTTGCCCGTCCCCAGCAGCCAAGTGAGGAAGTCGCACGCGCGCGCCATCGACTCGGGATGGCCTCGCTGGTCGATGCTCACGCCGTCCGGATGGACAGAGACCAGCACGCCATCGGTCGGAAACTCGGTGGGGTGGGCGATGCGCCAGTCACGTGCCGCTCGGGCGCTCCGCACGCGCCCGGCGAGGAAGAACTCCTTCCCATTCACGGGATCTCGCCAGGCCCAGGGAAGGGCACCGAGGTATGCCTCAATCGCCGCGACGTCGACCGGACCGTCGGTGCGGGTTAGCCATGCGTTCTCGAACTTCATGACGGGTGCCTCCATGGGGGGAGCAAAGCTACGTCCGGGTCCTCAGATGTCCGGCGCGGGCAACCTGGTCGTTGAACTCCCTATACTGCGTCTCGTTAATTTGACCGTCGTACGGGCTCTGCACGGACGCTGGGGCTTTGGGCACGGGCTGGCCCTTCACACCAATCTTGAACGCCACACTGGTCTGGTCCAACTTCTTTGTGACTCCGTTGACGAGGACTTGGTTGAGACTACGGAGGACAGAGATGCCGTCAGTGAGCACCTCGACGCTATAGCTCGGCTCTGGGGCACGATCATCTCCGTTGGGCTTGAATCGCACGAGCGTGTCGTTGCCGAATAGATAGGCCTTTTGAGGCATGTTGGGGCCGAGCATGGTATCGGGCAGACTTTGCGCCCGATGCTCATTGACTTCCTGTTGCAGGAAGTTCTCCAGTTCCTCCTTCGATAGATTGTTCAACTTCGGCGCGAGCCGCTTTGCCTCCGCCCCTCGGACCCCGTTCCTGAAGTCAGTCAGCGCAGCTTGGTCGTTAGCATTGAGAGGTTTCCACTTGCTCGGGTCGTCCACGATCGAGTCGGCACGGGCCTTAGCTGGGGGGATGGCAAACTGGTCGGCAACCTGCCGTGCCGCTCCGTCTGCTTTAGTGGACGCCTGCTTCGTTGCCTTCCTTTGAGATAATCCGTTGTTCAAGCGCGCCACTGTGTAGCTCTTGGTAAACGTATTGCGCCAGGTTTCGTCGATCTCCCGGAGGGCTTGGTCCGTTGGGTCGCTCTTCGAGAGGGCCGTGGTATCGGCCGTGAAATCCATGTTCCCGGCGATTTTTTTGAGGGCGGTGGACGCCAGCGTTTTCAAGCGCGTCTGCACCTCTTCTGCTATTGTCTCTTCCTTTATTGGCGCCCCGTCGTCGGCGGCGACGAAGCCGCGGGCCGGGGCCAGTGAGCTGAGCTGCTGCTCGTGCTCTGCCAACTGCGTGCGCAAGCTCTCCAAATCGCGCTCAATGGCCGCGCGCTGAGCCGCTGTCGGCACCTGGGCGTCGCTGTCCAGGCTGTGCAGGCGGGCGTCAATCTTCCGCTGCATGGTTTCCAGCCCGGTGATGAGGCCGTTGAGCTTCTTCACCTCGAGCTGCGATTCGAAGCCCTGGGTCCCATGGCCCGGCTTCTGGGTGAGCGCCTGGAGGGCGCGGTCGCGGAGCTGGCGCACCTGTCCAAGGGGGCCCTCGTACTTCTGGAGCGTTTGGGCTGTCTTGAGGTGCGCTTGGATCTGAGCGGGCGTGGCCTTGGGGCCTGCCTCGATGTGGACGCGGCGACTGTCCCCATAGCGCACGCGGACGGAGCTGCCCGCCAGCTCCGGGTTGCGCACCACGGGAATCTCCCGAGGCTGGAGTCCCTTGGCCAACCCCGCGGAGGTCAGTCCTCCGGCGGCCCCGCCGAGGACGGCCCCCGTGCCGGCCTGCACGGCCACCTGGCCCAGGCCGTCCGCGAGGCCGTTCTGCCACGTCTCGCTGCGAGTGGCTGCGTCCACGGCGCCGCCAGCCGCTCCACCCACCACGCCTTCCTTGACGCCCTGCTTCGCGGCCGTGAGGACCGTGTTCTCCACGGCCTCCTTCCCCACCGTCGTGGTCACGCCCTTCGCGGCGGAAGTGGACACCACGCTGGCGCCCTTGGTCACCGGCAGGACGGCCGTTCCGCCCTCGACGGCGCCAATCACGGCTTGCCGTCCGGCATCCTCCCAGCCCGCGGCGCCACCCTGTATCAGTTCGTTGGTGGCGGCCCGGGTGGTCGCGCCCAGCGCGGCATAGCCAGCAATGGCCAGCGGGGTCGCCGCTCCACCGGAGAGCACCACGGCCGACGTGGTCGCCACCGCCACCGCGGCGGTCGCGGCGCCCTCCGCGAGCGAATCCTTGCTGCTCTGCAGCGACTTCACGTCATCCGTGGCGAACCCGACGGAGCGGCTGGCATTCTGGGTGTCGCCGGCCTGGATGGCCTTCTCCGCGTCCCTCAGGTTCCGGTTGAGTCTGTCGTTGTCGGACTCGCCGCCCTTGACGGTCCGCTGGACGTTGTCCAGGAGCCAGGTTCCAAAGCCAGATTCATTGGCCTGCTGCTCACGCAGGCGGCGCGCCAGTTCCTGGTTCGCGTTGGGGTCCTTGTCATCCACCGCGCCCAGGTCGAAGCTGTGATCGAGCAGCTCCAGGTGGTCTCGGCCGCTGAGCTCCGAATCCAACCTGGAGCGCAGGTCCTCCCCATACTTCCTCTTGTAGGCGGCGGAGATGTCGTTGATCTCCGCCTTGGACTTGCCCTGCAGCACGTCGCGGAGAGCGTCCTCGTCGGTACCCGCTCCATCCACGGCCAGCTTGAGCTTCTCGGCGTTGGCCTCGGCCTGGGCCTGGGTGTCACCTTCCTGGGGCGGGTTGAGCAGGCGCAGCGTCACCTCCTTGTCCGCGCCACCCCACTTGCGAATCTCGTCCTCCAGGGACTTGCCCGTCAGCTTCTGGTACTCGGCCTTGAGATGGGCCAGCTCGTCGGGCTTCTTTCCTTCGAGGACGGCGCGCACGCCGGACTTGTCCGCGCCGAAGACGCCATTCATGGCGCTGGTGAGGCGGGCCGCATCCGCCTTGGCCGGGTTGTCCTGGAGCAGCCCCATGGCCCGGTCGTAGTCTTCCTGGCCCAGCTCGTCCTTCAGCTGACTCTTGAGTACCTCGTCCTGCGCCAGGATTCTGCGCTGCTCCGGGGTGGCTTTCTCCAGGCGCTCGAAGATGCGGTCCTCGTCCGTGCCCAGCCCATCCATGTCCTGCTTGAGACCGTCCTTGATGGCCTGTGCTTCCAGTGGGTCTCGCTGCTCCGGTGTCTGGGGTTGACCCGCGGAGAGCATGTTGCGGGCCCGGTTCAGTTGCTCTGGGTTGAGCGACTGCCCCAACTTGCCCAGCATGAAGTCCTGGGCCGACTGCCCTGGCTTGAGGCCGCCATTCATCTCCGCGAACTTCTGTGCGGTGTCCTGTCGCTGCTCGGGCGTCTGCTTTTCCAGCACCTTGAGCAGGTCCTCATTTGAGCCGAACACACCGTCCAGCTCCGCCTGGACCTGCACCGCGGCGCTCTTGGACGCATCACCCTGGAGCAGCGCCAAGGCGTGCTTCCCGTCCGCTCCGCCCAGCTCATCGCGAATGACGGAATCCAGGTCCTTGCCGCGGGTGTGCTTGTAGCCCTTGCGGATGAGGTCGATCTGCTCGGGGGACTTGCCCTCCAGCGTCTTGAAAACGGTCTCTTCATCCGTGCCCCAGCCCGTAGCGCCTCCTTCCATGGCGTCAAAAAGGGCCGCCGCATCCCGGTCCGCCTGGGCCTGGGTATAGGAGGGTGCCTGGGAAGGGGTTTGAGCTTGGGGCGTGGACGGGGCGGAGTCCGTCACCAGCATTCGCTGGAGCGAATCTGGAACCTTTGCCTCCGCGATGGCCTTTTGCCGCTCCGGGGAGCCGGGAGGCGCGGAGAGAATCTTCGCGGCGGCGTTCGCGGAGAGGGTGCCTGCGGGTTGGTAGTGGGGCTGGTCCTTCAGGAAGGCTTGGAGGTTGTCGTAATTCTTGCCACGGGCGGGGTCCATGACGCGGTCCCCTTGGCGAATCAAGACGTGCCCGGACTGGCCCTCGGCACCAGGACGCGAGTCCTTGAGGAACACCATCTCCGAGCGCGCTCGCAGGGTGGGCGTGGCCTTGGCTACCCAGTCCGCGGCGACATCCAGGCCGTTGACCTTGGTGTCGCGAGAGCTGCCATCCCGCATGGGCGGGACGGGGTTGCCGAGGGCCACGTCGGGAGGCACCACCCCTGTGTTGGCTCCGGGCCGCTGGTGGAACCAGGTGGCGGCGGACGGGTCCGTGGCCGTCTGCCCGAAGGGTCCAGGGGACGCGTCCTTCGTGTACTTCGCGCTGAAAGGAGTCCCAGGCGCTTCGCCCGTCCCGGCCGACTGGATGACTTCCTGCGGCGGCGGGGCCGTCAAGCCCAGCAGCTTCTCCAGTTGAGCCTTTCGACTCGTGCCCTCGAAGGCCGACTCGAGCTCGCTCTTCGTCGGCTTGACCTTGTCGATGTCCTTCTGGCTATAGGGCGGCGTCTTGCATTCCGCGACGGCCGCCGCGTTCGCCTTGAGCATGGCCTCCTCGGCGCTCTTCGCGGCCAGGGCGGCCTTCTCCTCCGCATCCTGGAGTTTTTGCGCCGCGGCCAGGGACGCATTGGTGGCCTCCTTGAGCTTCTTCTCCGCGGTGGCGAGGGCTTCCTTCGACTTCTTCGCCTCGGCGGGTGTCTGCCCCAGCCGCTCTGCGGCCTTGCGTGCGTCGGTGACGGACTTCTCCTCCGCGGTCTTCTGCCGTCGCGCGCCATCCGCGTCGCGCTTGGCCTGCGTCAGGTTGTCCCGGGCCTCGGTCGCCGCATTGCGCCGGGCCTCGGCGGCGAGCCGCGCCGCCTCTGCCTTCTGCTGGGCCTCCTCCGCGCGGCGCTGTGCCTCGGCGGGATCGACTTTCGGAGCACCACCAGAACCGCCGACCGCCTTCACTGAGCCCATGGGACATCTCCTCTGGATGGGTGTTCGAGCGCGAGTCGATGCGCGTCTGCCCTGCAATCGAGGAGAAAGAGGGCCTGGGCCCGCCGACGTCCCAAAAATCCCGGAAGAAACGCTGGTGGCCCCGCCGACTCGTCAGGAATGCTGGCTGGCGGGCACCCGATGGAAGCGGGGCGCCACGGGCTTCAGGCCAGCAATCCCAGGAGGCTGATGTCCAGCCGGCTGCTGACCAGTCCCAGGAGGTTTTGCAGCGCGGGCGGGTCTTGCTTCAGCCTTGGCTCGGTGCGCGAGCAACTGCTCGCGGGCATCGGCTCGCAGGCCCAGGCTCATGTATGTCGAGGCGAGGTGTCGTAGGAACGAACGAGGATGGGGTGGTCGGAGCCCAGCAGATGCTTGCGCTGCTCGATGGCCTGGAGATGTAGCTCCAGCCGCTCCGCAAGACGCCCCTGGTCAAATCGAATCCATCCGAGGCGATGGCGGAAGGTAGCGGTGCGGAGGTTTTCCGGCCCCTGAACCTTGCGCACGAAATTCAAGCCTTGAAGGGAGGCCGTCAATTGGTGCGCGTTTTTGACGGTCTCCGCATCTGGCTTTCCAGTACCTCGGTGACGGCGGCGAACTGCCAGAGCCGCGCGTCGAGGTATGCGGCCGTCTGCCAGGATTTACCCCCGGTGTCATGGTCTGTGGCCATGCAGGCCTCGGTGCGAAGCGTCCGCCACTGAGTCGCATGGTGTCCAGCGCCGACGCGAGCTGCTCCCATGCTGGCGCGGCGTAGGATGCGCTCAAGGTCTGCGAGCTGCTCGCCGAGTCCCAGTCGGGCCTCCGCCGCCTTCATGTCCTGCCACGTGGCGCAACGCCGGAGGTACGTGGGAGTCAGGCCGTCGTGCCGAGGGGTAACATCGGCAGGTGTCCGGCAGTCCTGTGCGTCGCCTGCCCTCCATGACGGTTGTCTTGATGCGGCTTTGACGCATGCATGATGCCGCGACCAGGTCTAGGGTAAGCACAGTGGCTTCGTGGCCGCGCGTGCTCAGAATACTTTTTTGGGATGCAGGCCGGGCCTTTCCCTCTTTTCTCCGAGACCCCGGAGTGTCCTGGGGCCTCACGCAAGGAGCAAAAATGGGCCTGCCTTGAATCCTGGGGCCTGACTTCCCTCAAGAACCTCAGACGGCAGTCTCAAGGTTGCTTTTGCGCTCGGGCCTTGGTCGATCATGTTGGTTCGATCATTGGTGCGGGTGGGAGCTTCACTGGAGACGGTCTGGAAAATGAAGTGCTTGGCCGTGGGTGTTGGTGTTGAGGCGGTTGGACGTCTCTGTCATTCCTGCTTCCATGTTTCCCTTGGAGTATTGCATGGGCTACCGGATCAAGTCTGGTGATGCGTTGTCTCGCATTGCCAGCGTTAACAAGACCACCGTCAGTGCGCTGATGAAGGCGAACCCGCAGATCAAGAACGCGAATAAAATCCTGGCGGGCGCGACGTTGAAGGTCCCTGGTCAATCGGATGGGTTCGAAGACGCGCCCATTAAAAAGTCGGGCGCTGGCTCGACGAAGTCCAGCGACAAGAGTTCCACGTTCGATGCTCCTGCAGCCGGTTCCTCTTCCAGCGGCGTGAAGGGCCCCAAGGGCAACCCCTACGAAATCGCGAATCAGCACAAGGGCAAGAACGCTGGGGCGCTGAAGATGGAAAAGAAGGGGGTCGGCGCGGATATGGACGATGGCGTTGGCAACAAGGTCAACTGCGCCAACTTCGTCTCCGCATGCCTGGAACAGGCGGGGATGATCACCGACCGCCAACACAGCAATCTGGTGAGTGGCCTGCAGAACAACCTGGACAAGGACAAGAATTTCAAGCGCGTGTCCCTGCAGGATGCGAAGAAGGGTGACGTGGTGAGTATGAAGACGGGGCCGGGCGCCGAAGATCGTCATGTGGTGATCTTCGCGGGCTGGAAGAATGGAAAGCCTGAGTTCATCGGTTCGAACAATCGCAATAAGGATGGGACGCAGAAGATCACCACTGGCCCTGCCAACTATCCCATCCTGTCCATCCACCAGTACCGCGGTTGATGCTCGCCCCAGAGCGAGGACATCCCTGCGGGCATCTGGCTCGCGGGATGTCATTTTGCTGGCTCCACTCACTCCCTCCGCAACGCCAGCGGGCCGGCGGACCTTCCAACCCGTCTCATTCGAAGAGGGACAGCTCCGCCAAGGAAGTCACCTCCGCCTCGTAGGGGGGAATCGACAGGCAAACCAGGCGGACGTACTGGACCTGGGGACCGCCAGGCAGGGGGATGTCGAGGAAGCTGTGGTCGTACCGCGGAAGAGGCGGGTCCCACGGACTGTCCGCGTCGCTCGCCTCTCGGAAGCCCCGGTTGACTCCCGACGTGAATGACTCAGCAAGCTTCCGCCGGGCGAGCTCGCTCC
Source organism: Corallococcus sp. AB018 (assembly GCF_003986945.1). Taxonomy (NCBI): domain Bacteria; kingdom Pseudomonadati; phylum Myxococcota; class Myxococcia; order Myxococcales; family Myxococcaceae; genus Corallococcus; species Corallococcus sp. AB018. The sequence continues at coordinate 21,572 of NZ_RAWR01000108.1, forward strand.
ACTGCGCTCCGTCCTCACTGCCCTCGACGACCACCTCCTGTCCGTGCGTCACCATGTTGCGGATGACCACGCGCGAGATGCGGGCTGGCGCCTCCAGGCGGACGCCCACGCGACGCGGGTAGGAAGAGGTCTCCAGTGGCCACAGCTCGGAGGGGCGCTTCTCGGTGAGCAGCCCATCCGTGAACGGGCAGGGGGCATCGAGCGCCGGATGGCACCTGGCCCCCCGGCTCAGTGGGCGCAGCGTGCCCTCCGGTAGGGGCAGCCGTTCGCTGCGCCATTCGATACGGAATTGAAGCCAGGCCTCATCGCTCGTGAGCGCATCGCGGTGCCAGGCGTTCGCGCTCACCGCGCGCACCTGGGCTTCCGGTGTGACGAAGTCCTCGAGCAGCCAGGGGGAGAGGAGCCTCGGCGACGTGACGGCATCCTCGTGCCAGACGAGGCCCTGCTTCCCGTGGAGCTGAAGCTCGGGCTTGGGAATCGAGACGTCCACCAGGTCACCACTGGGGGCTCCAGGGTACGGCGTGGTGTCATCCGCTGAGACCACCACGCCCTGGGGCGGCGCGGGCGCGGGCGGGGGCGGTGCGAAGGTCAGCGCCCGTCCGGTGGCTGTCTCACTCCAGGCGAGGTCGGCGCCCCAGACACGCAGCTCCGGCAACTCGGAGTCCCCTGTCCCGTACAGGGTGAACGAGACGAAGGCGGCCCGTCCTTCCTCCAGGGGCGTCGCCACCCGGAAGCGGTCGCGGAAGGTCGACCGGGGCCAGGTCAGCTCTCCCGCCACGATGGGGGCGATGTCCCCCGCGAGGATCTCCAACACGAAGGCCCCATTGTCGCGCGTGGTCGCCGTGCCATACGGGGTGAAGACGGGCGGCTCGTCGGCGACCGTGCCGCGGCGTGCCCCCTCCAATGACAGCGCTGTCTGTCCAAAGGGCGAGCCGTCCACCCGCCGGGCCAGGCCGTAGAAGAAGAGGGGGGAGTCAGGTTGGGCTTCGCAGCCCCCGCTGCCCAGGCCCACGACGAGGAGTCCGCACAGAAGGGTGGGGCGCATGTCAGTAGCTTCCTTTCAGCCCGAGCATGGGGAAGAAGACGGGGAAGCCCCGTGCCTTGCGCACGAGGGTGGCGGGTGCGTCCGGGGAAGGCTGCTCGGAGGTGTATTCGTAGAAGAAGACCTCCTTCTGGAAGGAGGCGTTGAGCAGGTCGAAGGACAGCTCGAGCATGAGGTCGTCCAGGGTCCACGTCCTGGCGGCGCGCAGATCCACGCGCCAGAAGGAGGGCAGGCGCCCGGGCTGGCTCCGCTCGCGCCGCACCCACCGGGGGTTGCCCTCGCTGTCAGTGGATTGACGCATGGGCTGGGGCGTGAGCTCCCCCGTTTCGGGGCGGCCCGTGTTGAAGTGCACCACGGCCCCCAGGGTGTAGCCGCTGCCCACCTTGCGGCTGATGGCCGCGTTGAAGACGTGCGCCTGCTCGAAGGCGAAGGGCACGGTGGCCCACGAGGTGCCCGTCATCCTGTTCTGGTCGTCGTAGCGTTCAATGCGCACCCGGCGCCGGCTCTGGAGGAAGCTGTAGGACGCCCAGCCAAACCAGTCACCGGCAGGCGCATGGCGCGCCATCAGCTCGAGTCCAAAGGCCTCGCCGCTCCCGGCCGGGTCCGCCGCCGCGACTCCGCCCCGGCGCCGGAGGTCGATGAGTTGCTGAAGGCTGAACTCCACCGTGCGACGCATGGGATTGTAGAAGATGTCGGTGCTCAGCTCCCACGCGGTGTGGGGCCGCCACTCGGCTCCCACGTCGAACTGCATTGCTTCCTGCAGGCCGTACCTGAGGCCGGACAGGTCCATCACCGGAAGCGGGAGCAGCACGGTGGGGGCCTGGTGGAACAGGCCCGCGCCCCCCTTGAGGACCAGGGCCTCCGTGAGGGCATGGCGCACCGTCAGCCGGGGCTCGAACGCCGTGTGGGTGGCTTCCCCAAGCAATTGATAGACATCCGCGCGCACTCCGGGGACGACCGTCCAGCGCGCGGTCGGGTGCCATTGCAGCTCCGCGTAGGCGCCGCTCATGCGCGCATCCGACGTGGGGCGGGTGAGCGGATCATCCTCGGAGAGGTACTCGGAGCCGGCGGGGGCCTCGCTTCCGGTGGCGACGACGGTCCCCCGCCGCTGCTCCACGTCCGCGCCCGCGGTGAGCCGCAGCGTCGAGCCCAGCGCTCGCGTCCACCGGAGGCGCCCCGCGAGGCTTTCCTGACGCAGGGTGAGCTCTCCCAGCCTGACGCGGGGCGGGCCTCGTTCGGAGAAGATGCCCACCGCGTCCGCGCCCACCGCGAGGCCCACCTCCAGCTCTCCGCCAGCCAGGGGGTGGAGGCCGCGGAGGTCCACCCGGTGGAAGCGGGTGAGGCCTCCACCGCCATTCGTGACCTCCGGGGGGAGGCCCTCCGGGAGCGGTTCCGCCACCTCCGGCGCGTACGAGGCCAGGACATCGGAGCTCCCGAGGGCCAGCAGGCGCACCCGCCCGCGCCCCACCTGCTGCTCGACGCGGGCCTGGTAGTCCCAGAACCTGGCGCTGAGGGACTTGGTGCCCGGCGCGGAGAGCGTGTTCACCAGCAGGGTGCTCAGCAGTCCCGAGTAGCTCATCCGGCCGCCCACGCTGATGCTGGTGCCCGTGGACGCGAGGGGCACCTCCAGGAACGCGGCGCTGTTGATGAAGTCCAGGGTGGCCGAGGCATGGAGCCGGTCCTCTCGCGGGCGGGAGAGGCGGGCCTCGATGGTGCCGCCGAGCTGCCGCCCGTACTGGACGGGCGGCGGCCCGGGAAAGAAGTCGAGGGAGTCGATGAACTCGGGCTGCACCACGGCCGGCCCGACCATCAGGTGGTAGAGCATCGGGAGGCGGACCCCGTCGACGAAGAAGCCCGTGGACGCCGGCTGGCCGCCCCGCACCACGGGATAGCCGAGGCCGGAGGCGAGGCTCGCCACGCCCGGCATCACCATGATGACGCGGAACGGATCCCCCTGTGTCCCGGGCACCTCGCGGAGCTCCGGCCCCTGCAGGCTGATGCGCGTCACCTCGGTGCGCGGCCGCTCCTCCCGCACCACCGTCTCGAACGGGCTCACCTCCAAGGGGTCGAGCCGGTAGATGACCTGGACCTGCTGGCCCGCGGTGACGGTCTCCAGGAACGAGGCGGGCTTGTGGCCCGGGGCACGCACCTCGACGGCGTGGGTGCCCGCTGGGAGCTGGAGCTCGAAGTGTCCCTCCGCGTCCGGCAGCACCACGTCCGGCATCCCCCATACCTGGACGGCGGCATCGGCCAGGGGACGGCGGGTGCCCCGGGCGCGCACCGTGCCCCGGACCTGTCCCTTCCGCGGTGCCTCGGCAGCGGCCTTCGCAGGCTCCTCGGCCAGCGCGGCAGGGGACGCGAGCAGCAGCCCCACCGTGAAGGCCCACCCGCTCAGGCGGAATGACAATCGAGACATGAATCCCTCCCTCTGCCAGGATAACGTTGCAGGTGCTCTCCACCGGCCAGGCTTCGGCCCGGAAATCCGCATGTGATTTCCCTGTCCGCTTTCCGGGCCCCGGTTCGTTTCCTCCAGAAACCCTTTCCTGCGCTTCCCAAGAGCCTTGGACACCGACCTCCAGAGCGCCTACCTCCGCTACTTTCCGCTCATCCGGGAGAAGTGCCGCCGGATGCTGGGGGACTCCGACGAAGCGGAGGACGTCGCGCAGGAGACCTTCATCCGGATGTGGAGGACGGGGCTCCGGGCGAAGGACGCCCGCCATGCGACCGCGTGGATCTACCGGACCAGCACGAACCTGGCCGTGGACCGGCTCCGTCAGCGCCGGAGCACGCCGCCGCGTTCCTCGGGGGAGCTGATGGATGAACGCTCCGCGGAGGCCACGCTGCGGCGGCGCCAGGAACTGGAAGCCTATGCGCGGCACCTGCCCGCGGACGCACTGGAGGCCGCCTTGATGAACCGGCTGGATGGACTGACGCAGCAGGAGATCGCCGAGGTGCTCCAGGTGTCCGAGCGCACGGTGCGCAGGCTCCTCCAGCGGCTCGATGCGCAGGTGGAGCACCTGAGAAGGACGCTGGGACCATGACGACGACCCCGCGGCATCCTTCCTTCATCGAGCTGGACCGCGCGGCGCTCGGCTCCCCCAGCCCGTCGCTCGCGCGACACCTTGAGACCTGCGCCGAGTGTGGTGCCTACCTCGAGCGCGTGACGCGGCCGGAACCCGTGCCCGCGTGGGCGCGGGCGCTCGGGACCGAGCCGCTCCGTGCGACGAGGCGGCTGGAATGGATGCGCTGGGGCTTGCCCCTGCTGGCCACCGCCGCGCTGGGGTGTCTGGTCCTCCTGTTCGTCCCGAGGACCCGGGGCGCGGAGGAGACGGAGTACCAGGGCCCCAAGGGCGCACCCTCTGTCGCCGTCCACATCAAGCGCGGCGACCGGGTCTTCCTCTGGGATGGGCGGACGCCGCTCGCGCCGGAGGACCGCATCCGGCTGCAGGTCTCTTCCGGGGCGCACCGGTACGTGACGGTGGCCGCGCGCGCGCCGGAGGGGCCGGCGGGGTGGACGGTGCTCTTCGAGGGCCCGCTCTCCTCGGAGCGGGACACGGCGCTGCCCACGAGCTGGCGGGTGGACGGGGCCGGCGGCGAGGAGACCCTGCGCATCCTGTTCAGTGGGGAGCCGCTGTCCGCGTCCCAGGCCGAGGCGCTCTTCTCCGAAGCGCCCCGGACCGCGAAGCTCTGGACCACCGAGTTGCGCCTCCCCAAGAGCCCTCCGCCATGAGTGGATTCACCCGTGCGTGCCTCCTCGTCATGGTCTCGTGGCTGATGGCCGCCACGGCCCGGGCCGGGGAGGAGCGTGCCACTCCGCCCGCGTCGAGGAGGATGGCCGTCATCGTGGGCTCCAACGCGGCCGTGCTCGGCCGGGCCGCCCTGCGTTATGCGCACGACGACGCACGGCGGGTGGCGGATGTCCTCTCCCAGGTGGGGGAGTTCCGCGCGGAGGACGTCGTGCTGTTGCTGGATCCCGCTCCCGAGGCGATTCTCGCGGCGCTCGACCAGCAGCTCGCGAGCCTGCGCTCGGCGCCCGGGGACACGCTGCTGCTGTTCTACTACTCGGGCCATGCGGACCAGCAGGCCCTGTATCCCCAGGGCGCTCCGCTCCTGTTCACCGCGCTGAAGCAGCGCATCGAGAGCCCTGATGCCACGGTGCGGGTGGGCATCATCGATGCGTGCCGTGGCGGCGGGTGGACCCAGGCCAAGGGGCTTCACGCGGAGGCACCCTTCGCGTTGGAGGTGCCCCTGCGCGTGCAGAGCACGGGTTCGGTGCTCATCGCCTCCAGCTCCGGCCTGGAGAATGCGCACGAGACGGAGGCCCTGGAGGGCTCGTTCTTCACCCACCATCTGGTGGCGGGGCTGCGCGGCGCCGCCGATGTCGCCGGGGATGGCGAGGTGTCGCTCGTCGAGGCCTTCACCTACGCGAAGCAGCTCACCATCCGCGACACGGCGGTGTTCGCGGAGCGCTTGCAGCACCCCAGCTTCGACATGAACCTCCGGGGGCGCGAGGACCTGGCCCTCACGCACGTGGACACGGGCGGAAGCATCGTCATGCTGCTCCAGCGCTGGGGGCCGCTGGAGGTGGTGCTCGGCTCGACGGGGAAGAGCGTCGTCGAGCTACCCGAGGGCAAGCGGCAGGTGAGGATGTCCCTGCGTCCGGGACGCTACCTGTTGGTGCGCAAGGATCCGGACCGCCCGGCCGTGCGCGAGTTCAGCGTCCAGGCAGCGCAGTCGCTCCTCCTGGACGAAGAGCAGATGGTTCCGGCGAGCTTCTCCTCCATCGTGTCCAAGGGGCTCGACGGCTCCGCCACGACCTGGGACACGGGCACGCCGCACCGGCTGCTGATGCTCCATCCGTTGTCGCTCGCGTTCGAGGTGATGTTCCACCTGGAGTACGCGCAGGCACTCTCCCCCTCCTGGTCGTTTACGCTCGAGCCCATGTACTGGCAGGAGACGGGCGACCGGAAACTCAGGATGGCGGGGCTCGACGTGGGCGCCCACTACCACCTCTTCGGGAATGCCCCGGCGGGGCTCTTCATCGGTTGGAAGGTGGGCGCGAGCGCCGTGGGGTTCGACGTGGGCTCCGACGGGGGCAGTACGATCTTCACGCTGCACCAGGGGCTCGACGTGGGCTACACGCTTCTGTTCTGGAACCGGCTCGTGCTGTCCCTGGGCGTGGGCGTGGGCTACGTCGTCTCGACGGGCGGGGACCTGGATTCCAGCTTCGAGCCGAACCCCGTCAAGACCGCGCTCGGCTCGCGCCGGCCGCAGCTGGGATTCTCCTCGAGTTACCGGGTCGCGGCCGGCGTCGCGTTCTGAACCGGTCGCCGCGCCCAACGCCTGGCAGGGACGAAAGGGATGCAGCGCGGAGGATGCGCCTTCATTCCCGCGGGGGTCCGGGAACGCGGGCTGAACTACTCGCGCAGACTCGTCAGACTCTTATCCATTGCCTTCCCTCCACAAGCAGCCATCGCCGTGCGCAACTCCGGCTGCTCAACCAACTCTGCCGCTGCAACGATTCGCGTGCCAAAGATGAACAGTTCGACCTGGCCCATCTTGTCGCTCCAGTCTGGGGGTGGGGGGGGCGGCCAACCCCAAACCTTGGGCAGCTTCGGCCACAGAGGGGGACACAGATCCTCGATGTCCTGAACGATTCGCAGGGACTGCTTCAGCGTCCTGCTGGCAGCTTCTCCGCCAAGCAGAGCTCCGAGACGCGAAAGACTTAGAATCTCCTGGATGTGGGCATCCGAGAGCGTGATCGCATAGCGCCACTTTGGGGGAAGTGGCTGTGGGTTCAATTCCACTTCTCCAACCATTTCGCGCCAAGGGTCGGGAAGGGGCCCGCGAACACGCTCGAACTGACGAGCAAGAACGCCTGTCCCGTAGCGAGGACCGTCCGAGTAGGAAGGACCAAGGATTTGGGCAAGCAGTCTAGCGACTGCTCTTGCGGACAACTTCAACTCTTCTGCCATGGCAAACCCCTTTCGAAACGCCGCGAGACTTCAAGTGCCAAGCCAAAGCTGTGCTCCGTACGACGCTGCTGCAATCCCCCGTGCTCGCCACGCGGCCACTCCTTCCCCTCGTAATTCACCGGTCCCATGCGCTTGGGTTGGCTGACCGCCTCGCGGCGCTCACGGAAACCGGTGGACGCCCCGCTGGCACGCGCTGGGAGAGGGCGCGCAGAAGGGCTACGGCGACTCCGCGACGTCGAACGACCCGAACCGAGACCCGCGGCTCAACCATCAGCCGTGGCACAAGGCGGACGTCGAGGACCAGCGCCCGCCTGCCGAGGAGCAGTCAGTCCACTCCGTCAAGCGGACACGCTCTGGGGAACCGGGTGGCGGCGGAATCGCTGACGTCAGGCGCGGCTTGCTCCAGCAAGGCCTTCGTGCCGGTCCGCGTCTCGAAGCGGCGGAGGAATTCCTTCAACGGCTCGGTGGTGAACTGCTCGCGGGAAATCCGCGTGGCCTGGATGGCGTGCTCAATGGCCTCGGGGGCGCCTTCCACTTCGACGAGCAGGTCCATTCGTGGGAACTGCTCGAGGCGCACGCTGGCGCCGCCGAACACGTACCAGGCGATCTCCCGAGTGATGTACTCGCTCATCGCGAAACCCGTGCGCTCGAGGATCTCCCGCAGCGTCGTTTCATCCTCCACCCGGGTGTTCAACTCCTCGCGCACCTTGTAGCCACGCTCCAGACGGGCGCTGCCCTTTCACGTCAACTCCGTCCAGCCGCCCGCCGGTGCCTGGTAGGTGCGGACCCGCAGCCGTCCGGCTCCGCTGTCTGGACGTGTGTCGAGCGTGTAGTACCGATCCATCATCGTCCCCGCGAAGCGCAGTCGTCCGCCCGCGCCCTCGACGTGCCGGCGGCGCAGCGCCAGGTCGTCCACGACGCTCTTGAACTCCACTTCATGCATGGGTCGCATCTTGGTGAACACCGATGAGATCCGCATGGGGTTGGGGATGAGGGCATTCTCATTCGCTGACAACCGCGCGTGGATTCCACGCCGAAGATGAGGTGGCGATGAAAAGTCTCTCAGGGATGCATTGGCTCGCGGACACAGCCCGCCGTGTCAGGCATGAGTCAATACGTCCCCGTGCCTCGGAGCATGGTTGTCCGGGTGCCATCGGGGCGAAAGGACGCCAGATGCCGAGCACGCCCGGAGGAGCCGCCCATCCCCGTGGGTGGCCATGGGGCCTGGGGGCGACCCTGATGCTCGTGCTCGTGCGGCTGCTCTACGCGGGACAGGTGGAGCTGGCACCGCAGGAGGCCTATTACTGGCAATACACGCGCCACCTGGACCTGTCCTATCTGGACCATCCTCCGATGTGCGCCTGGTGGATGGCATTGTCCGTCCGGCTCCTGGGGGACTCGCAGCTCGCGCTGCGCCTGCCCGCCATCCTGTCCTCGGCGATGCTTGGCGGTGTCCTGTATTCACTCGGCAAGCGATTGTACTCGCCCGCGGTCGGGGTGCTGACGGCGGTCGCCGCGAACGCCACGGTCCTCTTCGGCCTGGGGGCGGTGGTGATGACGCCGGATGTCCCGCTCGTGCTGTTCTGGGCCGCAGCGCTGCGCGTGCTCTGTGAATTGGTGCTGCCGGATGGACAGGGCCCCGGGCGCCTGGGCTGGCGCTGGTATCTGCTGGGCGTGTTCTGCGGGGGCGCGCTGCTGTCGAAGTACACCGCCGCGCTGCTGCCGCTCCAGGTGCTGGGCACGGCGCTGGTGACACGGCGGGGCCGAGAGGCCCTGCGCACCCTGCATCCCTACGCCGCGTGTCTCCTCATGTTCGCGGTGTTCTCACCGGTGCTGCTCTGGAACCACGCGCATGCCTGGGCCTCCTTCGCGTTCCAGACCACCGGCCGCGCCCGGACGGTGGATGGCTTCCATGGATACCTCGTGGGCCGCTATCTGGGACTTCAGGCGGTGGCCGTGGGACCGCTGCTCTACCTGGCGCTGCTGCTGACCGCGGGCGTCCTCGTGCGCCAGGCGTGGAGGGGAGATGACCGCGCGCGGCTGCTGGCCTTCGCCAGCGTGCCGGGACTCGCCCTGTTCACCCTGGTGAGCCCCCTGCACTGGGTGAAGATGAACTGGGTGGCCCCCGCGTACCTGGGCGTGATGGTGGCCGCCGCCGCGGGCGCATGGGCGTTGCGCGAGCACCGGGTCGTGCGCGGCTACGCGGCGTTGAGCGTGGCCGTGGGCGCGGTGCTGATGACCGGCATGTATCTGATGCCGCTCTGCCCGTGGATTCCCTTTCGTGAGCGCGACAACCTGGTGAGCGGCTGGCATGAGCTGGCCGAAGCCGTGCAACGGCACCGCGAGGCGGCCGGCCCCCCCGCGCCGATGGTGGTGGGCTGGGGCTACAAGACGGCGAGCGAGCTGGCGTACTACCTGCCCGACCACCCGGAGACCCAGTCCGACTCCGCGCTGGGCGGCGACGGGCTGGCGTATGGCTTCTGGCTGGACCGGGTGCGACCCGGCGCGGACGCCCTCATCGTCGCGGACCTGCGCCAGCCGCTGCGCGACGCGGCGGCGAGGCTGGACGCGCATTGCGCGGCGGTGCGTGAGCTGCCCTCCGTGACGGTGCACCGCGGCGAGCGGCCGGTGACGACCTTCAGGCTGTGGACATGTCAGCGCTGGCATGCTCGGCCGGAAGTGGCGGCCCGTCAGACACTTCCGGCTTCGGGAGGCGCAAGATGAAACGGCTTTCGCCGTCGACCCTCGAGTAGTCGAGCGTGCCGCCATGCGCCTCGGCGATGGTCCGCGACACCGCGAGCCCCAGGCCGGTGCCCTCGCCCTGCCGCGATGCGTCCGCCCGGGCGAAGCGCTGGAAGAGCCGGGCCTCGAAGCCGGCGTCCACCCCCTTGCCGTCATCCCCCACGGTGACGCGGACGCCGGTGTCCGTCGCTTCCAGCTCCAGGCGGATGCGCTCGCGAGCGTAGCGGCACGCATTGGAGAGCAGGTTGTCCAGCACGTGGCTCAACAGGACCGGATTGCCCCGGACCTGCGTGGGGTCGCCCGTCAGCTCCAGCGTCAAGCTCCGGGACTGCGCCGCCAGCAACTGCTCCGTGCGCTGAAGGGACTGCCGTGCCAGGGCGTGCAGCTCCACGGGCTCCAGGGTGATGACCTGGGTGCCGGCATCCGCGCGCGCCAACTGGAGCAGCGCGTCCACCAGGAGGCTGAGCTGGCGGGTTTCATCGAGCACGATGGCCAGCGTGCGGCGATACTCCTCCGGCGTCCTCTCCCTGCGCAGGCTGACCTCTGTCTCGCCCATGATGATGGTGAGCGGCGTGCGCAGCTCGTGCGCCGCGTCGGAGGTGAAGGAGCGGATGCGCACGAGCGACGCGCGGGCGTCCGAGAGGAGCTCGTTCAGGGTCCCCGCCAACGTGTCCCACTCGTCACCGGTTCCCCGGTCGGGAAGGCACAGGTCCAGCTCCGAGGCCCGCGCGGCACGGACCCGGTCACGGGCTTCACGCAGCGGCGCCAGCGCCTTGCGAGCCAGCGCGCCGCCCATCACGATGGACCCCACCACCGCGATGGGCATGCTGAAGACGATGGCGCCCAGTGCCTGCAGCGCTTCGTCGAAGATTCCCTCGTGCAACCACAGGCTGGGGTTCTCGGCGTGCTGGAAGTACTCGCTGGTGGCCAGCACCACCGTCACCAGCACGCCGTAGAGGAGCGTGGTCCCCAGGACGGAGCCGGCGAAGAAGTAGGTCAGCTGGGCGCGGAGCGAACGCGGGCGCCTCATGCGCGGCTCCGGAGCACGTAGCCCACGCCGCGCACGGTGTGGATGAGCTTGGTGGGGAAGGGCGTGTCCACCTTGGCCCGGAGGTAGCGGATGTAGACCTCCACGACGTTGGAGAAGGTCTCGAAGTCGTGCTCCCACACAGCCTGCACGATGCGGGTCCGGGACAGGACCTCGCCCGCGTGCTCGAGCAGGAATTGCAGCAGCGCGTACTCCCGCGCGGTCAGCGGAATCTCCACGCCGGCCCGGACCACCTTCCGCGTGGTGGGGTCCATGGTCAGGTCCGCGTGGCTCAGCAGGGGCGTGGCGCGGTTGTCGACGCGGCGGAGGATGGCGCGGAGGCGCGCCAGCAGCTCATCGAAGGCGAAGGGCTTGATGAGGTAGTCGTCCGCGCCGGCATTGAGCGCGCTGATGCGGTCCGCGACCGCGTCCTTCGCGGTGAGCATGAGGATGGGCGTCATGTCCTGCTTCGCGCGCAGCGCCCGCAGCACGTCCAGTCCGGACATGCCGGGCAGCATCCAGTCCAGGATGATGAGCGCGAAGCGCTCGTGGCGCATCAGCTCCTGGGCGTGCACGCCGTCCACGCACTCGCGCACGCGGAAGCCCTCTTCCGTGAGGCCCCGGGAGATGAAGGCGCGGACCCGCAGTTCGTCTTCGACGATGAGGATGGACACGATGGGATTCCTAGCAGCCCGGCCCGGTGGCCCGGGGGAATGACAACCGCAGGTGGGCTCCCCGCGGTGAGGGGAGGAACTCCGCGTGGGCCCGGTGGGCTCGGGCGACGAGCGCTACCAGGGACAGGCCAATGCCATGGCCCTGCTTCCCGGCGCGGGCGCTCGGCGTGCGGTAGAAGGGTTCGAAGACGCGCATCGAGTCCTCGGGCGCGATGCCCGGTCCCTCGTCGAGCACGTCGAGGAGAATGGCGTCCCCCGTCTGCTGGAGGGACACGCGGACGCGCCCGCCGTTGGAGAACTTGAGCGCGTTCTCCACCGCGTTGTCGACGAGCTGTCGCAGCAGGTGGCCATCTCCCGGGATGATGCCCCGGGTCCCGGCGTCGACGTCGATGCGGCGCTGCTCGCCTTCGGGCAGGGCGCGCACGACGTCCTCCACGAGGTCCGACAGGCTCACCGGCTCGGAGAGCGCGAGCTCGCCCTGGGTTCCCTCCGCCAGCACCATCAGCCGCTCCACCAGCACCCCCAGCGACGTCACCGTCCGGAGCATTCGCTCCAGCGCCAGCGCGGTGTCCTGGGGCTGTGGGGTCTCCGCCTGGAGCTCCAGCTCCGCCCGCAGCGTGGTCAGGGGCGTGCGCAGCTCATGCGCGGCGTTGGCGGCGAAGCGGCGCGACTGGTCCAGGGCTTCATGGAGGCGCGTGAGCAGGTCCACCAGCGCGGTGCGCACGGCGTTCACTTCTCCGTAGCGGGCCGGGGCATGGAG